>CAMOHV010000163.1 GCA_946615275.1 uncultured Verrucomicrobiota bacterium
GGAGAATCCGTAGTAGCCGTCGTCGGAGGTGTTGCAGAAGATGGCGCGGAACTTCTTGCCGGGGACGTCGTAGTAGCCCCAGGAGCGGTTCTCGCCGAATGCAAGCTTGAAACCGTGCTTCTCGGCGATTCCGTTGAACGTGTCGCCGAACAACTGCGAGGATATGGGGCGGGGCTTGCCGGCGCCGCGCCCCGGGCCATGGTCGTGGTTGCCCAGGCAGAAGAGGACGGGCTTGGCCTTGTAGCCTTCATACACATGCTTCGTGACGGCCACGCGCTTGAAAACGCTTTCGTCGGACGGATTCCTCAGATCGTAGTCATGGTCGCCGCCGTCCACGAGGAAGTCGCACCCTGCGCGGTCCGCCGCCACCTGTGAGAACAGCACGTGAAAGCGCGAATTGGAGAAGTCCGGCCTGGGAGGAATCTCCTCAAGATGGGAATGAACGTCCGTGACGAAGGTGAAGGACACGACATCCGCATTCCCCTTCCACGCATTGAAGCGGGCCACAGCCTCGTCGATCCTCGCGTTGGCCCACTTTGGGAGTCCGTTCGCGTCAAGGGCATCGGCGCCGACCGCCTTCGCGGCCGGCAGGGCGGCCGCGACCGTGCCCAGCTTGAGGAATTCACGTCTGTTCATCTTTGCGTCCTTGCTTTGAGAATATTGGTGCCGGAGACGGGACTCGAACCCGTACATCCTTTCGGATAGCGGATTTTAAGTCCGCTGCGGCTGCCGTTACGCCACTCCGGCGATGCGAATACATTTTACCAAAAATCACGTCCTCACGCCAGCGTGTCGTTCTGGTTGCGCGGGAAGCGCGGCGTCATCGGCCGTTGCCCTCCAGCACGAGACGGGCGTGGTTCGCGTAGGCGCGGCGGGGGTCGGCCATGTAGGCGCGGAGTGTCTTCTCGGCGAGGCCGTCAGAGTCGCCAAGGCGCCAGAGTGCGCGGGCGAGGCAGAGTTCGCGCAGGCAGAGGGAGCGCTCCATGTCGGCGGCGCCGAGGTTGCGCGTGGTGAAGCGGTCGTACTTCGGGATGCGGGCGACGGGGCCGGTCTCGGATGTGAGGGAGTGTCCGCCCACGCCGGGCATGGAGAGAAGCTCCTTGAGGACCGGTGCGGCGCGGCGGTCGCCAAGGCCCTCGAAGGCGAGGGCGACGGCGCGGAAGTGGGAGTAGGCATGGCCGGGGGCGAGTGACTTCGCCTTGCGCATGGCGGCGTCGAATCCGGCGGCGCCGCGAGAGCGGCCAAGGGCGATGAGGTAGCTGTCGGCCCAGCTTACGCTGCGCCCGAACTGGTCCATGCCGCGGTAGTTCCAGCCCTTGTCCCATTCCATGGAGTCGAGTTTGGCGGCGAGGTCGGAGGCGCCTGCGGCGTCGCCGAGGAGCCCGAGGACATGTGCGTAGGCTAGGGCGGCGGAGGGCGATTCGGACGTCTTGGCGGCGCGGTATCCGGCCGAGAGCAGCGGGTGGGCGCGGCCAGTGTCCGTCAGGAGCAGGGAAAGGCCCTTGTAGCCGTCGGGTATGGTGCGGGCGGCGGCGGCGAGGCGCTCGTCCGAGATCGGGAAGTTGTCCGACATCCCGGCCGCCTCGGCGGGAATGATGTCCTTTGCGACGAGCGCCCTCTGGAGGGCCGGGACATCGATTGCGCGCGGAGGAACGCCGCCCTTCACGGCCATGGCGGCGGCGAGGCCTGCCGCGTAGCCCTGGTTCTGGACGTCGGGCTGCATGCGCAGGATGGGCATGGCGTCGCGGTGGGCGCTCATGCCGAGCCCGATCACGAGGAGCCCTTCCGTCTTCTGCGGGAGGATGGCGCGATACGGGAGGTACACCTTGGTGCCGTGTCGGCCGGGGTCCTCTATGAAGAACTGCGGATCGACGGTCTGGCCGTGCGTGTCGAAGTTCGAGAGCGTGATGGCGATCACGTCGGGGTATGTGCGGCCGTTCATGGCGTCCTGGACGGTCACGTAGAACGCGCCGTGCATGCGGCGGCGCTCGCGGCTGTTCACGACCTGGCTCTGGTCCCAGGCGTAGTCGCCGAAGTTGCAGCGGGCGCGGAGCGTGAAGAACGCGAGGTCGGCGGCGTCCGTGTCGTCCACGAAGCCGACGTCCGTGTTCTGGTAGCTTGCGCCGAGCACCTTGGGCGTGGATCCGACGCCCTGGAGCGAGAGCTCGTCGCCGTTGATGAACTCGGTGGGCTCGCCGGCGAAGGCGGCAAGGTCGGCGTTGCCGGAGGCGTCTATCGCGGTCTTGCAGCGGACGACGCCGCGCGTTCCGTCGGGCATCACGCAGACGACGCCTTCGATGGCGTCGCCCTTCTTCACGACGTCCACCACGAGCGTCCCGAACCATATCTCGGCGCCGGCCTTGCGGCACTCCGCGCGGAACCATTCGGCCTTCGAGACGCCGTAGACCGCGCCGAAGTCCTTCAGCGAATCGTCAAGCTCCGCGGTGAAGCCCTTGCGGTAGCCCCAGCAGTACTTGCCGATCACGCCGTCGGTCATCACGCCGCCCATGCGGTGGAGGTAGTCGCACACGATGGTCTTCGCTCCGGAGCGCGCGGCGGCGATTGCGGCGGGGGCGCCGCCGGTGCCGGCGCCGGCCACGAACACGTCGCACTCCGCGAGGACGGGCAGGGGCTCTTTGCCGAACACGTAGGCGGGCATCTCCGCGCCACGCCCCTTTGCGGCGGACGCGGCGGCGGCGCCGGCCTTCTCGCCGTCCGCGAAGTTCTCGCCGATGCCGGCCTTGCGTCCGCACACGAACACGTACGGCACGCCCTTCTCAAGCTCGTCCGGAGGGGCCTCGAAGAGCGTGTCGGAAGCGTCGAGCGTCGTTGGGACCCACGTGAGGTCGCGTGCCCTCTGCTCGACGGCGGCGAACGAGCGAGCGGAGCCGTCGGGCATGTCGATAGAGATCGTGCAAGTGTACTGTCGACCCGTCACGACCGTCGGCATGTTCTTGGACATCTTAGGCCCGGAGGTCTTGACGGTGTGTACCCCGGCCCATTCCCTCACGGAGAGACCCGGCGCGGCGGGCGGCGGGGCGGCGGCGATGATCTCGCGCGTGAAGACGTGCCTGCCGGAGGCGTACGGCGCGAAGACGGCCCCTGCCCGACGGGCGACGTGGGCGCGCTCCGTGGCGTCCACCACAGCCTTCGCGCGCACGATCTTTACTCCGCTCCGGTTCGCCACGACGACGCCGGAAGGCCTGCCGTCCGGCCCCTTCAGGATGTCGCAGGCGACCGTCCACGTGAGGAACGGGATCTTCGCGTCGAGAAGCGCCTCGTCGAAGAGGCGCTTTATCCTCAGTGGAGTGACGTCGCCGAAGAGCGCCGACGGCGCGCCGAATGCAAGGCGCAGGTTGCGCACCAGCATGGACTTGCCCTTCCAGAGGGTCCCGTCGTCCCGGATCCTGAGCTTGCCCGCGAGATCCTCGCCCAGATACGGACGCGGCGCCACGAGGTACACGCTCGCGCCGGCCTCCTTCGCGGCGAGCGCGGCGGACACGCCGGCGGACGTGCCACCCACCACCACCACATCCGCCTCGGCAAGCACATCCGGCGCATTCACCGCCGACGCCGCTCCGGCGCACATCGCCATGCAGACAGCAAGGATTCTCTTCATCGTTCCCTCTTTCATTCAATTGTGACTATCTTACGCACACGGCGCGAAAAGGCCTGTGCGCCATTCTCCGACAAGCTTGGACGAAACCTCGCGGAAGCCATGCGTCGCGTATGCGGCGGCGACCTCGGGGTATATCTCGTCCAGGATGCCCGAAAGGATCAATCTAGAGGACGGGCCACGCTCCACAAGCGATGCGATCTCCGGCGCGAAGCGGATGAGGACGGGCCCCAGGACGTTCGCGGCCACGACCCCGTAAGTCCGCCCCTCTGCCCCGGACATTCCGGGGAGCGTGGATCTGCGGCTGAGGTCGCCGCGCGTGAATGTGAGGTCGAGCCCGTTCCGCGCGGCGTTCTCGTTCGCGTTCTCCACCGCGTCAGGGTCCACATCGAAGCCCGACACGTCGCCGAAGCCCTCCAGCGCGGCGGCTATCGCCAGTATGCCGCTGCCGCACCCGACGTCCAGGAACGCGCGGGAGGCATCCTCGACCGCCAGCTCGTCCACGTACTCGAGGCAGGCACGCGTTGTGGCGTGCTGGCCCGTGCCGAACGCCATGCCAGGATCAAGGACGAGCGCCTTCTGGATGGAACCGTCGGGGCGGGCGGTCTTCCACGCCTCGTGCTCCCACTCCGGCACTACGGCAAGGCGCGGGGAGATGGAGTCTGTCTTGAAATGCTTGCGGTAGGCGAACTTCCAGTCCTCGTCGGGAATCTCGGAGACCTCGGGGGCGAGCGTGACGCCCACGACATCGCCGGCGGCCCGGAGCGCGGCGACCGCGGCGGGGGCGTCGGACGGCTCCGGGAAGTATATGCGCAGCTCGGTGGCTGGGTTCTCCACGTCGCGCCACGATGATAAAATGAAATCCCCTCCATCGAATACCTCGAAGAGGGGATTCACGTAGCGCTCGTCAACCGGGCACGATACAAGCGTCATGCCAACGTCACTTCGCTGCGGCCTTCTTGGCCAGCATCTTCTTGACTGTGGCGGGGCGCTGCACAAGCACGCGCACGTTCTCGGCGCTCATCAGCTTAACCTCCTCCTCCGGCATGCCGAACTTCACCAGACGGCGCCTCTGCGCCGCCGCGCGGTGGCTCTTGCCGGCGGGCGTCTTGCACGGACGAACGTGCGACTCTTTGCGTAGTGTACGACCTGTAC
>CAMOHV010000164.1 GCA_946615275.1 uncultured Verrucomicrobiota bacterium
GCCGATAATCCCGGAGGAGGACTTCCGGGAGGCCATTGCGGCGTGCCGCAGAGACCCCGACCTGGACCGCTTCTTCTCGCTTGCACCGGGCGGAGCGAAGCTTTTCATCGGCCTCACTTTCTACTCCACCCACTTCGGCGACAAGGTGGACAGGGACCAGTTCGCCGAGTGTCAGGCCGAGATAGAGCCGGCGCTGGGGGTGGTGGACCTCAAGTATCTGATCCGCTTCGAGCGCGACAAGGAGACGAAGAAGTATCTCCGCGAGCTTCTCGCCAAGCGGGAGGCTGAGGCGCAGGAGAAAGACAAGGCCGAGAACGCTCTTGCGGCGGAGATCGCGAAGGAGGAGGCCGCGGCGGAGAAGACGGGGGCCACCTGGAGCGTGGAGACGAAGCTCGCTGAGGTGGTGACGTCGAAGCGCAAGCGCACGCTCAGGAAAAGAGGACCGAGGCACGTCCTGGTTATGGTGGAGGACGACTCCGCCGCTGTGCCGATGGTGCCGCCGCTCGCGAAGGCCGTGGTGGCGGCGCTCGTGGCGATTGTGGTCGGGGCGCTGGTGTGGATGTACACTTCGAAGAAGGATGATGGGCGGGGAAGCAGGGCCGATGTGGCGTCCGCCGTCGATGCGGAGCCGGCGATTGGTGACAAGGCGTCGGCTACGAACCGCGCGCGCAGCGTCGCCGCGAAGCGCGCGAAGAGGAATCCTGCGCGCGTCCGCGGGCAGGCAGAGCCTGAGGATCCGGACGAGGCGGATGCGCGTCTGCACGCGGCGGTGCCGGGCGCGCTGGACACGACGCCCGTCCAGGTCGCGAATGTGGCGGATGCCGCCGAGCCAGCTCCCGCGCCGTCTGCGTCTGCAGGCAAGGCGGCGAAGCCCAGGAAGGGCCCGGGCGTGGTGTTCACCGACGGCAAGCGCATAGTGCGCCATCCTGGCGGAAGGGTGGAGGTGCCGCGCGTATTCTCCTGCGCCGGCGCGGGCGTGAAGCCTTTCTGGATATACGCCTCCGCAGATCCCGCACAGGAGGCCGCAAAGGAGAAGAAGGCGCGCGAGGAGTGGGAGGCGCTTTGCCGCGAGGCGTCGGAGCAGTGAATGGCCCATTGAAATGGAAGGCAAAGACAGATGATATCGCGTAGATTGTTCCTGGCGACGTTCGCCGCGGCGGGCGCTGGTTGCTGCGGAGCCGCGGCGGGGCGTTCGGGGAAGCCGATCTTGAAGGTCGGCGCGCTGAGCGATTCGCACGTGACGGAGGATCCCGCCACCGCGGAGCCGCTTTCGCGCATCTTCGCGCATTTCGCGGAGGAGGGCGTGAACGCCGTGGTGCACGCGGGCGACGTCTGCGAGCTTGGCCTTCTCACCGAATGGGCGCATGTGGTGGACGCCTGGAAGAAGGCGTTCCCCGGCGGGCTCAACAAGTCCGGCCGCCCGGTGGCGCCGTTCTTCGTGTTCGGCAACCACGACTACCACGACGCCTCCTACCAGCGCGGCAAGCCCATATCCGACGAGGAGCGCGCCAAGGCGATCGTCTTCAACAAGGACAAGGCATGGCGCGAGCTCACGGGCGAGCCTTTCCCCGGCGAGGTGTTCGCGAAGACGATCTGCGGAGTCCCTTTCGTGGGTGTCCACTGGAAGCATGAGAAAGACCTCGCCGCATGGTTCGACGCGCATCCGCTCGACCCTTCGCGCCTCGCTTTCTACGTGCAGCATCCTCATCCGTCGGGCACCTGCTTCGTGGGAGGCGGCGGGAAGGGGCTTGAGCCCTATCTGCGCTATCCGAACCTCTTCTCGATCTCGGGGCACAGCCACAACACCGTCAGCGACGACAAGGCGATCTGGCAGGGCGGGTTCGTCTCGATGGGGGCGGGCTCCGCGAGGCTGACGAGCTACGGCTCGCGGGCGGGGTGCGACAATGTGTCCGTCAGGAAGCCTAAGCCGGGCGTGTTCTTCCACACGAACGCGACGAAGGGGCCGTCGGCGTGGCAGGCGTCGATAATCACCGTGTATCCCGACCGTGTTGAGGTGGACCGCCGTGAATACCGCATGGGCGAGCAGCTGGGGGCGCCGTGGACGCTCGACTTCCCGTTCAAGCACGACAAGGCGAAGCCGTTCATGGTGGCGGACGCCGCGCGCGCGCCGCAGTTCCCGGCGGGGGCGGCGGTGGAGATCTCCGAGCGCGTGGGCACAAGGCGCCCGGACAACGTGAAGGAGGCGCAGATCGTTGTGTCCGCGCCCTCCGCCGCGGGGGACGGCCCCCATGCAAGGACGTTCCACTACGAGTTCGAGGTGGTGGACGCCGCGACGGGAAAAGTTGTGGCAGTGCGCAGGACGCTTCAGGAGATGGTGTCCTACTCGGAGGCGCAGGCCTTGGCGAGGAAGGGATGGTGCGCGTTCGCGAAGTACGAGCTGCCGCAGGGGATGCCGCTCAGGTTCCGCGTGACGCCGTGCAACGCGGCTGGGCGCAGGGGGCGTCCGCTGGAGTCTTCGGAATGCATCGTAAAAGGGGGAACGCTATGAGAAAGGCTATGTTTAGGTTCGCGGCGGCGTTGTGCTGCGGCGCGCTGCTGTTCGCGGCGGGATGCGCGTCCGCCGCGGCGGGCGAGGGCGCGAGGCTCGAGGAGAGTCCGGCGCTGGTTGACCGCGTGAGGATCGTCGCGCCGGCGGACGGGGCGACGGTGCCGCTTCTGAAGGATGGCCACAAGGAGTTTCTCGACTTCGACCGCGCCGCGCGCCGCAAGGTGTTCGCGGACGATGCTTACCGCAGGGCCATGCGGAAGGTGGGCGACGCCCCCGCTAAGGTGGCGCTCGAATGGCGCGGCGGGCAGGGGCCTTGGCACGTGGTGGTGAAACGCGAGGCCGACGGCAAGGTGTTCTTCTCGGGCGATTCGGAAAAGCCGAAGCTTGAGCTGGAGAACCTTGAGATCGCGCGCAAGTACACATGGATCGTGTCCGAAAGCGGCAAGACGGCGGCGAAGGCCTCGTTCATGACGGAGGACCGCGCGCCGCGCATGATCCACGTGGCCGGCGTCCCGAACATGCGCGACATCGGCGGAAGGATCGGGCTCGACGGCCGTCGCGTCAGGCAGGGGCTCGTGTACCGCTCCGCCGGGCTCAATGAAAACGCGAACCGCTACTACACGAAGGACGAGATCCTGAAGATGCACGAGAAGGGGATCCTTGTGGAGAGCGTGCCTGAGCTCTCGAAGAAGGACGCTCAGAAGATCGAGGAGCGTCTGAAGCCAGGCTCCAAGAAGAAGCCAGACCTCAAGCACCTCGTGAAGGAGTGGCGCCCAGGCAAGAAGCGCCTCGGCTCGCAGTCGAAGGCGTATCTCATCGAGGCTTTGGGCCTCAAGACTGACATCGACCTCAGGACGGACCGCGAATGCTACGGCATGAAGGGATCGCCAGTCGGCGACGCCGTCAAGTGGGTGCATGTCTCCTCTTCCGCCTACAGCGACATGGCCTCGGCGGAGGGCAAGGAGGCGTTCGCCAAGGTGTTTCGCACGTTCCTCGACGAGAGGGACTATCCGATAGTGTTCCACTGCATCGCGGGGGCCGACCGCACCGGTTCGCTCGCCTACATCCTCAACGCGCTTCTGGGCGTGGGCGAGGACGAGCTCGAGAAGGACTGGGAGGTGACGGCGTTCGAGAACAAGAACATCGTGCACTCGCGCATAGATGCGCTCCTCGCCGTGTTCGCGAAATATCCGGGCGCGACGCCCATGGAACGCGTCGTGGCATACGTCAAGGAGCTGGGCTTCACGGACGCCGACATCGCCCGCTTCCGGGCCATCATGCTGGAGGCCCCCGCAAAGTGAAGATCGCCGTTGGCCTTTCCGGCGGCGTCGATTCCGCCGTTGCGGCGCTTCTGCTGAAGCGCGCCGGGCACGAAGTCGTGGGCGTCACGATGAAGCTCTGGCGCGAAGGGCTCTTCAAGGGCGGCTCGCGCGACGCATGCTTCGGGCCGGGCGAGGCCGACGACATAGCGGCGGCCGAGGCCCTTGCCTCGCGCCTCGGCATCGAATACCGCGTCTTCGACTGCTCCCAGGAGTACGCCGCCACCGTGCTCGCCTACTTCCGCAGCGAGCGCGAGGCCGGCAGGACGCCCAACCCGTGCGTCGTCTGCAACCGCCGCCTCAAGTTCGGCCTTCTGCCCGCCGCCGCGGCGCGCGCCATGGACTTCGACCGCTTCGCCACCGGACACTACGCGCGCATCGTGGAGAGCGATGGGCGCCTCGCCGTCGCGCGCGCCGCCGAAGGCCGCAAGGACCAGAGCTACTTCCTATGGGGGCTTTCGCAGGAGCAGATCGCGCGCGCCATGTTCCCGCTTGGAGACCTCTCCAAGGACGAGGTGCGCCGCATCGCCCGCGAGGAGGGCCTGCCGATGGCCGACAAGCCCGACTCCCAGGACTTCTACTCCGGCGACTGCAACGAGCTCATCGGAGCCGAGGACATCCCCGGCGACATCGTCTCGACGGACGGCAGGATGCTCGGCCGCCATCGCGGCTTCTGGCACTACACGATCGGGCAGCGCCAGGGGCTTGGCATAGCCGCGCGCGAGCCGCTCTACGTGGTGCGCATCTCCAAGGAGCGCAACGAGGTGGTGGTGGGGACGC
This sequence comes from uncultured Verrucomicrobiota bacterium, assembly GCA_946615275.1. The sequence goes on from CAMOHV010000164.1 coordinate 4,609, forward strand.
GCGCCGAGGCCGTCTCCACGCACTTCAAGGTGAAGGACGTGAACTGGATGCTGCAGGGGGAGACGGAGGCGCCGGTGGAGGGGTTCGTGAAGATACGATCCACGGGCGAACCGAAGGGGCCGGCGGTGTTCGAGAACGGAGAGGT
>CAMOHV010000165.1 GCA_946615275.1 uncultured Verrucomicrobiota bacterium
GGATCTCGGCCGCGTCGTTCTGCACGGTGACTTCGTTCATCAGCATTCCGCCGCCCCACACTCCGCCTCCCGGCGCGAGCTTCGACTCGTACACCGCGACCTTCAATCCGGCCTTCGCGAGATCGCGCGCCGCCACAAGACCGCTTGGCCCGGCCCCGACGATTGCCACGTCAAGGGCGAGGTTCGCCTCCAACTTCTGGAAGAAGCGCCTGACTATTGCGCCGGAGATCACTTCTTCCATCACTTCTTTCTTTTCATTGCTCATTTATTTTTTCCTTTCGTTTTCATTTTTGCCCCCCATAAGATCCTCAAGCCCTGGCAGAGGATCCTCCGCCGGCGATGCTGTCTTCGACTTCGCCGACGGCTGTACGGGCTGTGAAGCGCCGCTCGGCGTCTTTGACACGCCGTTGGCAGGTGCAAGATTCTGCGCGTCCTTCGCCGCTGGCGGCGATGCCGGCGTCGGCTTGGCGGGCGTCGGCGGCTCGCCGCCGATGCGGTCGCGCTGGACGCGCGACCCTACCGCTGCGGACGACGGGGCACGGATCGCCTCGGCGCAGGCGCGCGCCATTTCAAGGGCACCATGGTCGTTGAGGCGCGCGCCGTCGATCGTGGCGTCCCCGCCGACCTTCAGGACGTCGGCGGCGAACAGCACCGGCGCATCAGGTCGGCGCGTCCTCAGCTCCTGCGCCCACTTGGAGAGCGTGTCCTTGGCGTCCGCCGCGCTCCATGCGTAGTCGAAGACGTACGCCGCGGCGTCAATTGACGCCAGCAGCTCCAGGAACCCCGGCTCCGGCGAATCCACGCCCGCGAGGCCGAGGTTGACAGTCGGCATGTCAAGGGCGCGCCCTGCTGCTGCCGAGAGCGCGAGCCCCGGACGCGACGCGGCGACGCCCTGGAAATTGCCCGTCCCGAAGAACACCACCGGCTTGTCGGCTACCGGCGTGGGCGGCGTAACGGAGATTCCGCGCGGCACTCCGATGCGGAAGTCGCGCACGCCGCCCGCGGCCGGCAGGTACACGCGGCAGTCCCTTCCGGGCCTCCACTCAAGCTCAAGCCTGTTCCCGAAGCGCTTCGCCGAAGGGCCGTTCGCGACGAACTCCCATCCGCCGCCGGCGGCGCGCCCATACACGTCGATGCCGCAGCGGTTCGCCTCCGGGCTGGGCGGCGGCGCGAGGGGCGCGCGAAGAAGCGACCACTCGAAGACAAGCCTGGGCGCATCCGACGTGAATCGGAACGAGACGCCGGCGGAGTCCTGCCCGGCGTGGATCGCCTGCGGCGAGAGCTTGCCCTCGAGCTTGTGCGGGATGCGGGCGAAGGGCGGCGCGGACGCGAATGCGCGCCCCTCTCTCGGAAAGTGGCGCCCGGCGATCCACAGCGTCTTGCCGTCGGGGTCTAGGCTCCGCCCGAGACGCGGATCCACGCCGGTCCAGTCGGGATCGGACGTGTCGCGCGACGATATGACCCTGTTGAGCGCCAGCTTGCCCGAGACGTTGCGGCCCGCGATGACGTCCTCCTCCTTGAAGAGCGCCATGCAGATGTTCCGAGCCTGGAGGCGGGAGTAGTCGTACACCACCGCGATCGTGCCGTCGGCGAACTGGTCGCCGTCGGGATAGGAGACGCCCGAGCGTCCGTCGAGGAGAAGCCCGCCCTGCCAGGTCACGCCGTCGTCCTCGGAGAGAAACGCCATGAGCTTGGCGCGTCCGGTCGTCTCGCCTATCGCGCCGTGCTTCACTAAGAGGAGACGCCCCGAGGCGAGGCGCCGGAGGAAGAGCCTCGCGGGCGGATGCCCGAGGCCGGACTCCTCGCAGGCGTCCCACGTCCTGCCGCCGTCCTTGGAGAGCGACTCGGAGAGGCCCTTGTGCGTCCGCGTGAGCATCCAGAGCGCGCCGTCCGCGCGCTCGACGAGCGTGTGCTCGTCGAAGGACCTGTTGCCCTTCGGCACCGTCGCGCCGCCCAGCTCCGCGAAATCGTCGCCGTTCGTCGTTGCGAGCAGGCACGAGCTGGGTTCTTCGAACCAGTGCGCGGCCGGGAAGAGCCAAGTGCCGTCGGCGCGGACGATCGGCTTGCACATCATCACGCCGCGCCCGATGCGCACGGCCTTCGGCGGCTCGCCGGAAGGCTCTTCGTCGGGGTCGATCGTGGCCATCATCAGATCGTCTCGGCGCGGGTCGGCGGCGCAGCCGGAATATGGGTTGTCGCTTTCGGACTGAAGAGGCGCGACGCGCTCGGTCCACGTCCAGCGCAGGAGTCCGTCGGGTGCCACCCACACCTCGGGGTCGAACGCGCGGCGCGGCCCCATGCCGTCGGGATCTGCCACCAGCACCTCCTTCCAAGTCTGGCCTCCGTCTCCGCTCGTGGCAAGCACCACGTAGTTGTTGGAATCCTCCCCGGGAGTGACGCCGCAGTACCACGTGGCCCACATCCGCCCGTTATCCTGCGATATCGCGACGGATGGTATGCCCACGTGGGCGCGGTTGTTCACATGGTGCCAAGGCCCCGGGACGCGCACGGCGCCGGCCGCGCCGCTCTCCGCAAACGCCAGCCGCGCCAGCGCCAGAAAGCACACCGCCGCAGAGAAGGCGACCGTCATTCTTTTCGCATTCATGCATTCACCCTGTTCTGGAAAGCTCTTTTGAGCGTGAGTGGATCGGAGTAGCCCACGCCGGAATCGACCGGAAGGCCGAAGGCGAGGCGAGTGAGCTTCACGGGCGAGTCGCGGAGAATCTCGGCGAGATAGCCCGCCGTGGCGTCCCCCTCCATGTCCGTGGAAAGCGCGAGAAGAACCTCCGTGAAGCCTTCGCGCGAGATTCGCTCGACGAGCTCCGCGATGCGAAGCCTGTCGGGGCCGAGGCGGCGGACTGGCGAGAGCTTGCCGCCGAGGACGTGGTACCTGCCGCGCATCGCGCCTGCCGATTCGAGCGTTACGATGTCCGCCGGCTCCTCCACAACGCACACGAGCGACCCGTCGCGCGACTGGTCGCAGCAGAGCGCGCACGGATCCGCGCCGCGCACGGTGAACCCGCCGCAGCGCGAACAGCACACCACCTCCTCGCGCGCCGACCTGAGCGCGGCGACGAGAGGGTCCAGCATCCGCTCCGGCTCCCTCAGGAGCGCAAGCGCCGCCCTTCCCGCGCTCCGCCGGCCTAGGCCGGGCAGACGCGAGAGAGCGCGCACCAGCTCTTCAACGGGCTCCAGCATGGGATTCCGCCAAAGGCCCGGACGATCACTTGCCGAAGAGGCCGCCCATGTCGCCGGCCTGCATCATGCTGGTCATGCGCTCCTGGGTGGCCTTCCTCACGCCCTTCAGCGCGCCGTTGACCACGTTGAAGAGCATCGTTTCGAAGCGCTCCGTCTTGCCCTTCGAGACCTCGGCCCACGTCTCCGGGGCGATCTTGATCGAGGTGATCGTGAAGTCGCCGCGCGCGGTGACCGATATGCCGCCGTTCGCGTATTCGAACGTAATCTTCTCTATCTCCGCCTGCACGCGCTTCGCTTCGCTGCGCATCTGCATGGCCTGCTTGACCTGGTCGAAAAGGCCCATGTCATCATTTCCTTTCTTTGCTTTGTTTTTGTTTCTTGTTGAAATCATCTTTCAAGACGCCCTTCGCGGCGAGCCCGTGCTTGTGGGCGGCGTACGCCACCACGCGGGGGGTCGTCTTGAGGAGGCGCGCCGCGGCGGCGTATCTGCCGCGCGACTTCTCCAGCGCCTGGCCGAACACCGCCTTCTCGAACTCGGCCGAGATGTCGGCCCACGCCTCGCCCTTCCAGACGAAGCGCTGGGCGGCGGCCTTCGCCCTGCCCGCGAACCGGCGCACGGCGATGGGCAGATCGGGCACCTCCACGGCCGCGCCGAAGGCCACAAGCTCGGCCTCCTCGCGGGCGCGGCGCCTCTCGTCCTCGGAACGCCACGGGTAGGCGTCGAACGCGGAGAGGGCGGCTTCAGACCAGCTTCTTTCCACTTAGCTCCTCGTACGCCTTGACGTATATCTCGCGGGTCCTGGAGATGACGTCGTCCGGCAGCTCCGGCCCCGGCGGCTGATGGTTGAAGTGGATGGAGTCGAGCCAGTCGCGCACGAACTGCTTGTCGAGCGACGGCGGATTGGCGCCCACGGAGTATGAGGCCTGCGGCCAGAAGCGCGATGAGTCCGGCGTCAGGACCTCGTCCGCGAGGATGAGCGAGCCGTCGGGGGCGTGGCCGAACTCGAACTTGGTGTCGGCTATTATTATGCCGTGCCCGAGGGCGTAGTCGGCCGCGCGGGTGTAGCAGTCCACCGACGCCTTCTGGAGCGCCGCCGCCGCGTCGGCGCCCACGAGCCGCGCGAGGCCGGCGAGGTCGATGGGCATGTCGTGCTCGCCGATCTCGGCCTTGGTGGTGGGCGTGAAGAGCACCTCGTCCAGCTTCGACGCGTTCTGGTAGCCGGCCCTCAATGGCGCGCCGTTCACCGTGCCGTGCGCCTGGTACTCCTTCCAGCCGGAGCCGGTGAGGTAGCCGCGCACTATGCACTCCGCGGGGAACATGTCCACCTTCCTGACGAGCATGGAGCGACCGCGCAGGTCGTCCTTCGCGCTCTGGAGCGCGGCGGGGTACTCGTCCACGTCGGCTGTCACAAGATGGTTCGGGAGGCCGAGGAAGTCCATCCAGAAGAGCGAAAGCTGGTTGAGGACCTTGCCCTTGTCGGGCACGCCAGAGGGGAGTATCACGTCGAAGGCGCTGATGCGGTCCGTGACCACCATCAGCAGCGTGTCGCCCA
>CAMOHV010000166.1 GCA_946615275.1 uncultured Verrucomicrobiota bacterium
CTGCATCCCGACTACGCGCCGCGAATAGCCGTGGCGGCCACAGGGAAGAGGCCAGGAAGGTTCAAGGCCAAGGCGGGATAGCCGCCATTATGCTGCGCATAGTTTTTCAAGCTCCCCCCAAAAAAATACCGCAAATAGCGTTAGTGTGCTGTCGCGCGCAGGACAGCCTCATGGATCACGCCTCCATCCAGCGGAAGTATCGTAGCGCCGATATCAGAGGAAGCGCAGGATGCCGAACATGGCTCGGTTGTGGTTCGAGCCTAGGGTGAGCGAATTGCCGGTGACCTCGCGCGGCGCGGAGAGCTTGTTGCGCACGAAGTTGAAGTTCCATTCGTCGCCGGACTTCGGGACGGGATTGCCCTCAAACCCGGAGAACGGGACGAAGAAGTCGCACGTCCAGCCGTCGGGGGCGGCCTTCGCCTTCGCGGAATACGCTGGGGGGCGCCACGAGCCGTCTATGGGCTGAGGGATCGGGAGCCAGCGCTGCTTGTGGGTGTACAGGCGGCCGAGGACGTCGAACACCATCTGATACTCCACCTCCTTCTTGAGGCCGGGCATGAAGAACATCTCGCAGGAGTCCACGGCCCAGATGTCGCGCTTGGGGTCGGCGGCGGGCGGATATGCGGCGCGGAAGCGTCCGTAGATGCCATCGTCGCGCCAGGCGAGCTTGACGGAGGCGGGGAACTGGACATCGATCCGCTTCCCCTGCGGATCGAAGAGCGGGAGGTCGGGGACGCCGGCCCAGAAGGCATCGTCGGGGACGGAGGCGGCGCGCGGCGCGCAGTAGACTGGCACTTTGTAGGAGGCGCGCGCGCGCATCATGCGGAACGCGGCGGGCCAGTATTCCGTGAAGAGTCGGATGCGGTGGCCTTCCGGGGTGGCGGGGTCGAGCGCGGCCGCCGCCGCGTTCATCTCCCTTTCCAGAGAGTCAACGACCTCGACGGGATAGAGCGGAGCGCCTTCGTCCGATTCGAGATAGAAGTCGAGATACGCCTTCTTCAGGATGCGGTGGAACTCCCTGAGGTGCGGTCCGGCGACGGGGCCGTAGAAGAGGTCCCAGTGCTCGTCGATGGCGGCGTCGACGTCGAGATGCCAGTTCCACTGCGCGCGGTAGTTGACGTACATGGCCCAATAGTAGTTCCACATGTCGTGTCCGCCGTCGCAGTCGAAGAACACACCGCCTTCGCCGAGGAGTCCGCCGAGAATCTTGGGCACCTCGCCGACGAACTCGGGGATCACGGCGCGCGCGAACGGGTTGGTCCTGTTCGTGTAGAGCCATGCGCGGCGGACCGCGCGTCCGCCAAGCGCATCGCGCCATTCGCCGAAGAGCCGCCGAGTCTTCTCCATTTCCCCTGCGCTGCGCACGCGGGCGGGGAGGCGGGAGTCGCAGAGCATCACCTCCACGTTGTCGGGGAGGCGCCAGCGCGGATCGTCCGGCGCGCATTTGCAGTTGTAGTAGGCGAGGAGCGAAAGCTTCTTGCCGGGGAAGGCCTCCTTCACGCGGTTGCCGAGATACTGGAAGAAGCGGCCGTAGACGTTCGCCATGGCGGCGTCCTTGTCGCGGGCGATGTCCTTGGGAGTGACGAGGCCGAGGCGCTTGACGGTGGGGTCGTCGGCGATGTCTGAGACCGGCATGTAAGTGTCGCAGCAGCCGAACGTGACGTTGGCGGACGAAATGTTGTCAGAGTAGCCGCCGGGATCGTCCTTGCCGCCGGAGGCGTAGACGCGGCGGAGGTCGTCGATCATGATGTCGGCGAAGCCGAGGTCCGTGACGTTCCAGAAGTTGCCGACGTGCCCGCCGGGGTTCATCCAGAACTTGCCGTAGGGGGAGGTGTAGAAGATGGTCTTGAGCTTGTCGGGATGGCTCTTCATCATGCGCTCGGGGCGTGGGCAGTGGGTGCCGTCGGTGCCGGGCAGGGAGCGTCCGCCGCGCCACCGCTCCGCGAACGAGCGGTCGTACTTCTTGATGCCGCCGCCGAGGGCGCGCGTCCATTTGGCGACGAGGGCGTCGCTGTTGACGGCGGTCCAGGGATAGAACATGTCGCCGCGCGCCTTGAAGAGCGGGGCGTCCTCGTACCAGACCGGCTCGACCACGAGGTCGGATATCTTCGGCCAGTAGGTGCCATACTCGCCTGGGGCGAGATACCTCACGCCGAGGAAGCGCTCGGTGAAGTCGAGCGCGGCGGTCTTCGTGCCGCAGCTCGAGCCGTTGCGCTCGAGCGGCCCCATGTTCCATCCCTCAACGAGCGAGGTGTCCCGGCCGACGAGCATCACGCCGCCCGGGAAGGTCTTCACGGCGAATCCCTCCATGGGGAGCGACATTGGATCCACCCCAAGCGCGGACGCTGTCTTGCACGCGCCGACGACGATCTTGTACGGATACGCCGCGAGCTTCGCGGTCTCCGTCTCGTCCAGCACCTCCGGCCTCTGCCCGGTCGTCTTCTCGAAGGCCTCCACGAGGAAGCGTATGGCGGGCTCTATGGACTTCGGGGACTTGCACTTCTTGGCCAGCCTGGACTCGGCCGCCTTGTCGGACACGATCGCGAAGTTCAGTCTGCCGCCCTTCACGAGCGCCATCGGTCCGCCCGCCGGGCGCGGCTTCTCGGATATCGGCGTAAGGGCCTTAGTGTGGATGTCGCGGCCGGGCGCGACCGCGCGGACGAGCGGACGAAGAATCACCGGCCCCAGCAGACCCGACGGCAGCGGAGACTCGTCCTTCGCCCAGTGCCGCCAGGTGGTGAACGTGTGGCGGCCCGTGGGCGAGCGCCTGCCCTCCTTCACCCACTGCGGTATCTCCTTGACGCCCATCTCCTTGACGCCCTTGCGCACGGCGCCCACCCATTCGCAGTCCTCGGGCAGGGCGTCGTCGCCGATCAGGCGGTTCGGCCAGAGGTTCGTCACCTTCACCTCGAGCGCGAAGGAGTCGGCCTTGGGGTCCAGCGCGGACGTGATGTCGACTCGATACGGCGGCCTCCACAGGACCGGGAAGGTCCTGCCGTTCACGGCCACTACGGCGAAGTTCTTCACTGTGCCGAGGTCGAGGACCGTACGCGCGCCAGCTGCGGGGGTGTATTGGATGCGCTTCTTGTAGGTGGCGGTGCCGGAGAAGAATCGGATGTCAGGATCCTTGTTCGCCGCCCAGTCGGAGAGCGCGGGGAATTCGACGGTCTTTTCCGCGGTGCCGCCGGTGTACCAGTCAACGGGGAACGCCACGCGCCATGCACCGTCCACGACCGTCGCCGGCGGCGGCTCGGCGGCGACGCGCATGAATGCGCCAGACGCGGTCTTGAGCGAACCGGAGATCGGCTGTGCGGCGAAGAGGCGTCCGCCGCGCCATTCCCAGTCCGGCATCGGGTCGGACGCAATGTTGATTGAAGGCAGCGCGACGTCGCTGTTCTCCTTGACGGTCACATGCCCGCGCACGCCGTCCAGGACGTACGTGATGCGCGCCTCCTTCACCTGCATCGGCGCGGGATCGCCCTTCGCGAGGGAGTTGTTGACGTTTGCGAGGAGCGCGCCGTCCTTGACGAGCGCCGCGAGGGCGGCGGTGATGTCGGAGGTCTGGCCCTTTGCCGGCTTCCACGCTGGATCGATGATGCCGTACCAGGCGGAGAGCACCTCGGCGCCGGCCGGGATCTCGACCGTCCCATGCTCCCTCACGCAGGCCTTCTTCGTCTCGCCGGCGAGGCGATAGACGACCTCCAGCTCCTTCACGCGGAGGTTCGCGGGGTCTCCGCCCATCGTGTCGTTGGCGACCTTCATGCGACTGCCGGGCTTGACAATCCTGCGCACGTCGGCGCAGTCTGGCCGGGCGGCCTCCGGGAACACGCCGTACTCGGCCTTCTCGATCACGAGCGTGTGCGGCGGAGCCGCAGGCGCGGGGTCGGGCCGGCGCGACACATCCACGAACATCTTCGAGACATGGTCGTCCGCCGCCGGACGGCGGAACACCACGAACGCGGAGCCGCTCGGCGGGAAGTCGAGCGTCACGACCGTCCGCCCGCCCTCCTCGTGCCACTGCGGCGCGTCGGCGATCGTCCCCTTCTCGGCGTCCCAGATCTCGGGCTGGCGGCCTGCGACGCGGAAGGAGGCCTCGAACGACCTGGACTGCGCGTTGTTGAGGGCCACGAAGTACCAGTCGGCGGCGGCGCGGCGGCGGTGGATGTAGACGGCGCCTTCGCGCGGATCGGTTTCGGTGGACATGAAGTCCGGCGCGATGCCGAGCTTCGCCAGCGCCTCCGCCGGGCGGCACATCATCACGCCCTTCGCCCACACTTTCTCGGCGCGCGCGGCGAGGCGCGCGTCCGCGAGCGGGTACCCCTTTAGGCCAGGCGCGCGGCGGGGCTTCACCGAGCCGCAGATCTTCGCGCCGGCGTCGAGAAGGCGCTCCACCGTCGCGAGCATCTTCTCGCTCATCGTCTCCCGCGGCGGCAGGACGAGGATGGCGTAGCTCACGCCGCCGGGCACGACGACGCGTCCGCCCTCGACCTTGAGGAGCTCCATCACCTTCGCGGCGCAGATGTCCCAGTCATAGCCGGCGGGGAGGCGCATATCGCTCGCGCCGGCTCCGTCCGTGTTGCCGCCCTGGTTGGGGGCCTGCTCGCCGCAGAAGAAGAGAGCGTCCGCGACGAACGTCCCCTCCTGCAGCATCCACTGGCATCGGGCCTGGTAGCGGAACCAGTCGCCCGCGAGTCCCCACCACGTCTGGGTGCGGTCGAGGTGCATGCCCCAGCGTCCCATCGTCATGCCG
>CAMOHV010000167.1 GCA_946615275.1 uncultured Verrucomicrobiota bacterium
CGTGACGCAAGCCGCAACGCGCGCTTCCGCACGAGCCCTTGAGCGCCGGAAATCGTCCGCACCTACACTGCACACTGGTGGATTGCGAACGGGAGAAATTTTGAGGAACTGGTATCGATGTACTATCACGTGCCGGGGCGCAACGGCAATCTTCTTTTGGGGGCGACGCCTGGGCCAGATGGGCTAATCCCGGAGCGTGACATGGATATGTACGGTCGCGTCGGGAAGGCCATCAAGGAGCGTTTCGGCAATCCCCTCGGCAATGTTTCAGGCGAAGGTGACGTCGTGACGATTCGCTTCCCGAAAGTCACGGAGATCAACCAGATGTCCGTACGCGAGGACATCGCGAAGGGTGGGGAGCGTATCGCGGCGTACATGGTCGAGGGCAGATTGGCGGATGGATCATGGAAACCACTTTGCGCGGGGACAGTGGTGGGGCATCGTCGCGTCGATCTCTTTGAGAAGGCGCAGGTTTCGGAGGTGCGGTTGAAAGTCCTTCAGTCCTGGGACAAGCCATTGATCCGGGATTTCGAAGTTTTCAACATGAGCGATTGGCGTCCTGTAATTGTCTGATGGGCCGCAGAGGAGGTGTAGATACGCTGGTGCCAAGCTTGTGTGACCGATCACTGGGCTGGGGCGCATCTGTGCTTTTCATCCATGCGCATGGAGATTTGGAAACAATCTAAATTCCTCTCCTCGTTTGGATTTTAACGCAGAGTCGCAAAGTCACAGAGTCTTCCAGACTCCTCTTTCTCTGCGCCTCTGCGTTAAAGAAATACAGCATGCAGCAGAGGAGTTTAGGTTCAAATAGCTGTTATCCATTTATTGGAAGGAAAGACGGTGAAAAACGCCCACTGGACTGCACCATGAAGAATAGCCGTTGACGCAATAGAGCGGATTTTGGTAAAATGATGGTCGCAAAACCTTGGCGAGGAGGATTTAGGCATGGCAGAGTTTGTGGAGATCGCAGGCTTGACGGGAGACGGATTGTCCGAAGGCCTGGACCTTGCGGGGTTCCCGCGCGTCCGCGACGGCAAGGTCGATCTCGGCTGCTACGAGTGCTGGCTCAACCCGAGGGGCATGTTCATGAGCATCAAGTGAGGCGCGTAGGGCTTGCCGATTCGGCTGTGGTTGGGCGATTACGGCGTTGCCACTACCGCCGAGGCGGGATTTATGCTACAATATCCGCCATGGAAAGCAAGGCAAATCCAAGGACGGCGTCCGGGCGCGTCCGGATTCTCTCCGCGTTGATCGCGGCCGCGGGCCTCTCGGCTGGCGCGGCGACGTTCGACGTGGCGCAGTACGGCGCGAAGGCGGACGGTTCGACCGACAACACCGCCGCCATCCAGAAGGCGATAGACGAGTGCAGCGCCAAGGGCGGCGGCCGCGTCGTCGTCCCCGCAGGCGGCGTGTACAAGACGTACACCATCAATCTCAAGAACAACGTGGAGCTGCACATCGACCGCGGCGCCACGCTCAAGGCCGGCGAGGACCCCTACAAGTTCCCCGAGTTCGCGCCGACGGACGTCTGGCACGTGGAGCGCTCCCCGCGCTTCAACAAGCGCGCCATGTTCTACACGGTGGGCCAGACGAACGTCGCCATCACGGGCGCGGGCACGATCGACGGTAACGCCGAGGCCTACCACGAGCGCGTGGACGGGCGCTGGCGGCGGATCAGCCACACGAACATAACTGGCCGATGCGTCTTCTTCGTGGGCTGCCGCGACGTGCGCCTTGACGACGTCCTCATCTACCATCCCTGCGGCTGGAGCACCTGGTTCCTCGACTGCGACCGTGTGGGCTGCAGGGGGGTGCGCGTCGAGTGCCACAGGGAGTTCCCCAACGGAGACGGTCTGCACTTCGGCGGATGCCGCGACGTGACGGTGAGCGACTGCGTGATCGACGCGCAGGACGACGCGCTCATCGTCCGCACGCACCAGGAGCAGATGCGCAAGGTGCGCCCTTGCGAGCGGATGGCGTTCGCGAACTGCGTGCTGAGGTCGAACCAGAGCGCGATACGGATCGGCTGGACGGGGGACGGGCCGATACGCGACGTGTCGTTCGACAACATAGTGTGCGCCTATTCGCGCCTGGGCGTGCAGTTCTACTTGCCTTCCGAGCCGCCGCCGCCCGCGGAGTGGATGGATCCGCCGCGCGGGAGGGGGCTCGTCCCGCCGCCTCGCTCCTCTCGCCTGCCGTTCTCCGTGGAGAACATGCGCTTCTCCAACATGTCGATCGAGAGCTTCGAGGCGCCGTTCTTCGTCGACATCGGCCGCACGGAGAACGTGGCGTTCATCAAGGACATCTCCTTCTCGCACTGCCGGTTCAGGGCGCAGAGGCCGCCGCTGATGAAGATCAGGCCCGAGGACGGCGTCAGAGACTGGCGCTTCTCGGACGTCACGTTCGAGATCGCCAAACCTCGCGGCGTGGCGAAGCCGAACAGCAGGTGGTCCGGCACGTTCTTCGAGAACGCGGAGAACATAGTCCTGGACAACGTGAAGTGGACATGGTTCCCCCAGAGCACGCCGGAGTGGAGCCTCACGCTGGAGCAGGACGGTTTCAAGGGGCAGATAGTCGTGGATGGCGCGCGCCAGAAATGCCGCGTGGAGGAAGGGCGCGGCGGAAAGAGGCGTTATGTGTACGACTCCCTCACCGACGGCCAGTTCACGTGGAAGGTCGCGGTGGCGCTAGAGTCGCGGGCTGTTCCGGGCGGAGTCGCGTGGCGCGGCGAAGTCGTGAACAACGACCCTGGGCTGCGCGTCACGGCGTTCGACGGGCCGTTCTCGGACGGCATGCGCGTCGATCCGGCGGCGGCGGCGCTCTACCTGCCCGAGGGGCTTGGGCGGCGCCTGAACCACTTCCCGTCGGAGAGGGAGCTTTCATCGCTCGCGCCGTCCAAGGGGTGGATGGCGTTGGCCCAATGGCGGAACGCGGGCGGCGGAACGGCCGCGCTGGACACAGGCATATATCCGTCTGCGCGGTATCCGATGCCGTGGGGGGCGCTTGAAACGGGCTTCGGCACGCGCTACGCGGGCGTGCACGACGCGGCCGCCGCGCCGAAGCGCCTGCACTTGAGGTGGATCCCGAACGATAACGCGGCGGTGTTCGCCTTCAAGCATCTGTTCTCCCTTCCGGCTGGCGGCGGATGGAAGATTCCGGAGACGGTGTTCGCCAAGGTGGACGGCGACTGGCACGCGGCCGCCAGTCGCTACCGCGCGTGGTACGACTCAGTCCATGCGGTGCGCGCCGCCGCGCCCGACTGGACTCGCGACCTCACGGGCTGGCTTCTCGTCATCATGAAGCAGCAGAACGAGGAGCTGATGTGGCCCTACACCGACATCCCGAAGCTCTGCGACGCCGCCGAGCGCAACGGCCTCAACTGCATCGGGCTCTTCGGCTGGACCGTTGGCGGGCACGACCATCTCTACCCCGACTACGACGCCGACCCCAGGATGGGCGGCGCCGAGGCGCTCAAGGCCGGCATCGCCGAGGCCCACCGCCGCGGCATCCGCGTGTGCATCTACGCGAACGGACAGCTCCAGCAGGTCGGCGCCACGAAGTTCTGGGACGAGCACGGCCGCCGCCTCGCCCTGCAGAGGAAGGACGGCTCCTTCGAGATCCAGACATACCACAAGTACAGCGACATTCCGAAATACGAGTTCGCGCTCGGATGCCTCTGCGGAGCGGCTTGGCATGACAGGATGCTGTCGCTTGCCCGCCAGGCCTCTGGCTTCGGCGCGGACGCGATTCTCTACGACCAGCTGGGGATGTTCCAGCCGTTCGAGTGCTGGGGCGAAGGCCACGGCCACACCGTGCCCCGGTACACTTACGGCGAGGAGCGCCCCGGCTTCATCCGCTCCATAGCGGACGCGATGCACAGGACCAATCCCGGCTTCGCCGTGTTCACCGAGGGCCTGCACGATTCGGTGCTCGACTCCATCGCCTTCTTCCACGGCTGCCAGTACGGCGCGTTCGACGCGGAGGTGAAGTCCGTGCGCGGTCGCGCGGCGGGGCGGCGCGGGAAGTCCGATGCGTTCCCCGAGATATGGCGCTACACGTTCCCGGAGCTTGTCTCGACGATGCGCTTCCCCACGCCGATGGCCACGCGCCCCGTGGCCAACTACGCGGCGGTGATGGGGCTGCGCCACGAGATAGAGGCGCGCTACATGCCCGACAGGGCGTATCTCCTGGAGGGCAAGGTGCCGGAGCGCAAAGACTACGGGACCGTGAACAACCTGCCCTCGATCGCCTCCATGCAGGGCGTAGCGCCCGCCAAGGCGAGCGCCTATCTGAAGGCCGTCTGCGATTTCCAGCGCGCCCACGCGAAGTACCTGTTGCGCGGGAAGTTCGTGGACGAGGAGGGCTTCGCATGCCCCGCGAAAGGCGTAATCGCGAAGCGCTTTGTGGCGGACGACGGCACAAGCGCGGTGATTGCGTGGAACGTCTCTGACAAGCCGCAGACGGTGAGGATCGACGGCCTCGGCGCGCCGAAGGGCGTGTCCGCGCCCGCGGGCGAGAAGGCCGACGGCCCGCTTGCGCCCGATTCCATTCGGCTCTATGTTTTTAAATAGCCCGCCGCATTTCACTCTTTCACCCATTCAACCCTTCACCCATTCAACCCTTCAACCTTTCAACCTTTCAACTTTTCAACCTTTCAACCTTTCAACCTTTCAACTCGGAGGAACGATGAAGATAACCGGCATAAAGACATTCGT
>CAMOHV010000168.1 GCA_946615275.1 uncultured Verrucomicrobiota bacterium
CAGCACGGCAACGTCGGTGGTGGAGATCGTGGACGGAGGCGTGTTCCGCACCGCCTCTTCGAACGCCGCGTCGTTCTGCGACCTCGGCAGACATTTCAGGATGCATGGCAGGGATGGAGTCCTGGACATCGCGGGCTCGTCCTACTTCAACGCCGGGGCGGAGGTGGCCCTCACCGGCGGCGTGTGGCGCATCTCGAAGATCTGCACCGTGCGCAACAAGGACGCCGTGTTCGAGGCCAATGGAACGCGCCTCGAGTGGACGTATCCTCTGCGCCAGAGCGCCGGAACGCTGCGGCTGCTGGACGTGACCGGAAATGCGGCCGCCATGATGCTGGGCTACGCGGAGTACCTGAATCCTTCCACGTCGGTGGTGGAGATCGTGGGCGGCGCGATCGAGCAGACCGGCACGTTCATCGTAGGCTATGCGACGCCCGCCTCGCTCCGCATCAGCGGAGGGCGGCACGTGTTCCATCCGAACACCTCGGAGAGCGTGACAGGCGGCCACTCCTACTTCGAGATAGGCGGCGGGGCATACGGCGAGCTGATCGTGGAAGGGGACGGCACAGAGGTGGACTTCGCCCCGATCACGACCGGGGACGGCGTCTATTTCGGAAACAACGCCGGGAGCAGCTCTTCGGTGCGCATCCTGGGAGGCTCCGCGACCTTCCGCGAACATTCGTACTTCGTGTCGCGCTCCTCCTCGACCGGCGCGGTGGAGGTGGCGGGGGGCTCGCTCAAGTTCACTGACAACGTGGACGTCTGCCGCGGGACGAACACGGTGAACGTCTCCGGCGGAACGCTCGTCGTGCAGGGGGCGTACAGGATGGGCGCGTACACGAAGAACGATGGCGACGGAGGGCTTCAGACGCTCAATGTGCGTGACGGCCTCGCCGACATGCGCTCGATCCAGCTGGCCTCCACCGACTGGCACGACTGCCGCGTAAACCTCACGGGCGGCATACTCGTCTGCACCCAGCTCTTTGGAGGCAGCGGCGCGCACGCCAACGGCAACAACGGCTGGGCGCGCTTCCATGCAGACGGAGGCGTGCTGAAGGCCCGCACCGCCACGGAGAACTTCATGTACGGCCTCGACGAGGCCGTGATCGGCGCGGACGGCCTCACGATCGACGCCGACTACGACATCACTATCTCACAGGCGTTCATGGCGGCTGACGGCGTGCGGGGCCGCCTCGTGAAGACGGGCGAGGGCACCCTCACGCTTTCCTCCTCGCTCCCGGACGACGTCACGCTCGAAGTTCGCGGCGGCAAGGTGGTGTTCGCCGCCGGCGCGACGTGCGCCGGCGCCGCCGTGGTGAAGGGAAACGCGAAGATCGGCTTCGTGGCCTCGGCAACGGTGGGCTCACTCACGCTCGGCGACGCGGAGACGGGCGGCGCGCTGGAGCTGGAGGGCGGCGCTTCGCTCACGGTGACGGGCGCGTTCGACGCGGTCCACGACGGTTCGGCCGACGCATGGACTCTCTCAGTAGATTCCGGGACGGGCGCGACGACGATAGAGCGCGACGCTTCGCCCGCGCAGGACCTCGTGATCCGCGTGGACTCCGGCACGTCCAACGTGGCCGAGAACGTCTCCTACCGCAAGCAGGACGCCCTCAAGGCCATAGTCGCCTCCGGCGCCACGCTCAATCTTCAGGGGGCGGCAGGAGTGGGCGCCTTCGAGAAGAGCGGCGCAGGGCGCGCCCGCATCTCGAACGGCGCTAATTCGTTCTGCTCCGGCGTGTCGCTCCTGGGCGGCCTCCTCTCATTCGACTCCATTTCGGCGCTCGGCATGGACTTCGCGGGGACGCCCGCGCTGACGCAGAGCTCCGGCACGCTGGAGTTCGCGGGCGGCGGCGAGACGCCTGCCGCGTGGACCGTCTCGGCGGCGAACGCCACGGACGCCGTGGTGGTGAAGACGGACGAGGACGTTAAGATGACCGGCGTCCCGAACGTCGTCGCGGGCGCGATAGTGAAGCGCGGCGCCGGCGCGCTGGAGATCGCGCCTTCGGGGCGTTCGAAGGCCGTGAAGCTCGTCTCGGGCAACGGCAAGTCCGTGCAGAGCTCCACACCGCCACGCTCCAACAGGGTGGCGTTCGACGATTTCGGCACGGCCCCGTCTGACGGCTACGCCGGCTTCAACGTTGCGGAGGGCGAGGTCGCGCTGCGCGGGAACCATGCGTTCAACCTGAACAACTCCGTGATGGTGGGCTTCCGCACGCAGATGCCAGGCGCCGCCAAGCCCACGCTCGTGGTGGACGGCGCATCCGTGACTGGCGGCGCAAGCGGGTATCTCTTCTGCGTGGGCGCATCGTGCTATCCCGACGACGAGCCCCACGAGCAGAGCCTCATCGTCACGAACGGCGCCACGCTCACCGTCGACACGCTCTGCTGCGGATGGTTCTCGTACAACCCGGAGCAGGTGATCGACGTCCTGATCGACGATTCCACCCTCCACTGCACCTACTGCCTGTGGCCGAACCACAGCGGCTATGCAGGGCCCAAGTCCGTATTCACCGTGCGCAACGGCTCGCGCGTGTATTCGGCCGGGCAGCCGCCGCTCTTCGCAGGCGAGACGGAGCTCACGTTCACCGACAGCATCCTGGCCAAGAACAGCTCCCTCGACTGCAGCGGCATCCGCATCGAGAACAAGGCCAGCTCCAAGGGGCTTTTCCGATTCGGCGCCGGATCCCACGCATACCTTGACACGATCACGCCCATAGGCGCATACGGCACGCTCACGCTCGCCTTCGACGGCGGCACGTGGCACGTGAGCGCGGCCGACACCGCGCTGAAGATACCGTACGCCTCCACCTCCAGCCTCGGCAACGTGACGGTCGCGTTCGAGGAAGGCGGGGCGGCGGTGCCGCTTGACTCCGGCAGGACGCTCACCGTCACGAAGAGGATCACGGGCGAAGGCGCGTTCACGAAGACCGGCAAGGGCACGATGGTCTTCGACACGCAGTCCGTCTGGAACTCCGCGCGCACGGAGGAGACGAAGGTGGCAGGCGATCCGCTCACATGGGGCTTCGCCGGCGAGGCGCAGATAGAGGAGGGCGTCGTCGAGGTGAGGAGCGGCGCGGCCGACGCCTCGGCCAAGGCGCGCATCGCCGCCGGCGCGACGCTCTCGCTCGTGGGCGAGGTGGAGTTCGGACGGATCGCGGGCGCGGGCTTGGTCTCGGGCGGCACGCTTTCCGCGGCCACGCTCGTGGCGTCTCTTGATGAGTCGGGCGCGAACACCAACGAGCTTGTAACGCTCGACTGCGCGCTTTCCGGCGTAACGAAGGTCGATTTCGGAATCCCATCCGGCACGCCGGCGCCGAATCCGCTCCCGAAGGACGTGGAGGTGGCGAACTTCACCGGGGCCGACATGGGCGCCTGGAAGGCCGTGAATCTGGGCGAGCCGACGCTCTCGGCGGTGTTCCGGCTTCAGGGCGGCAAGGTGCTCTGCGACTTCAAGCGCAGCGGCATGGTGATAGTGGTGAAGTGATGAGTGCCTGGGCTCTTACCTTGCCTATAAGTTGAAAGGTTGAAAAGTTGAAAGGTTTCTCTACTTACCCCCATTTACATTCGCGTACGAAGCGCGGGCGGCGCACTAGGCACTAGGCACTAGGCACTAAAAAATGGTATAATGTGCACATGCCAACAAAAAAGCATACAGACCTCAAGACCCCCTATGGCGTCTCGGATTTCAGGACGATTCGAAACGAAGGGACACTCCTCGCGGGACGCTATCGCATCGTCCGCCAGCTCGGGCATGGCGGCATGGGGGGTGTGTGGCTCGCCGAAGACACGCAGCTCGACAACAGGCAGTTCGCGATCAAGATGCTGCCTAGCATCCTTGTGAGCAACAAGCGCGCTTACAACCAGCTCAAGGCGGAGGCGCTCGCCGTGATGCGGCTCGTGCATCCCAACATCGCTCAGATCCGCGCCTTCGAGGAGAACAACGGCAATCCCTTCCTTGTGATGGATTACATCGACGGCCAGACGCTCGACGACTATCTGGCGGAATGCGTGGATGGTTTCTCTACGCATAGGCGCAGAGACGTAGAAGAGCAGGTTGGGGGGGGGCGGACTCCGGCCGCGCCGGTTTACGGCCTCCCCGAATCCGAGGTGATCCGCATCCTCCAGCCCATCGCCGCCGCACTCGACTACGCACACGGCGAGGGCGTTGTGCATCGCGACGTGAAGCCCGCGAACGTGATGATCCGCAAGGACGGGCATCCGTTCATCCTCGACTTCGGCATCGCCCGCGAGATACAGGAGATGATGACGCGCGTGACGGGCAAACTCTCGACCGGTACCATGCTCTACATGAGCCCTGAGCAATTGAGGGGGCAATCGCCCAAAGCCGTGCAGGATGTGTATTCCTTCGCGGCGATGGTTTACGAATGTCTCAAGGGCGAGCCTCCGTTCTCGCGTGGACAGATTGAGTATCAGATACTCAACGAACCACCTGAGCCGTTGGCAGGCGCCAGTGCAACGGGCGGCTCGCCCGTTGGGAAATTGAGAATGGAGAATGGAGAATTGAGAATTGGCGGCGTGCCTAGTAGAACGGGCGGCTCGCCCGTTGGCGTGAACGGGCTGGCAGCCCGTTCTACTAGCATCGCTGCTTCTGTCATGGCCGGCCTTGCGAAGAAACCGGAGGATCGCCCCGCGACCTGCGCGGCGGTGCTGGAGGGAGATCTTTCAACGCAGAGGCGCGAAGA
>CAMOHV010000169.1 GCA_946615275.1 uncultured Verrucomicrobiota bacterium
CTGCCCGGCAGGCTGGGCGTCCGCATCGAGGACCTTGTCCTCGTGACGGCCGACGGCTGCGAGGTTCTCTCCCACAGCGCGAAATAGGACGGGATTCGGAATGATGTGCCAGACGATGAAAGCCGCAGGCCTTCGCAGAGAGAGGCTATGCGTCATCGTGGACGGGAATGTGCCGAGGGCCTTTGGCCTGGGGCGCGCCGATGTGCGCGCGGCGGCGGAGTTCTTCGCGGAGCGTTCTCTCTCGCGCGTGGGTGGCGTGTGGCATGAGGTCGTAGTGCACCTTGTGCGCGACGCGAAGAGCGATGAGCTTCATCGTGCGATCATGGGCATCGCAGGAGTCACGGACGTCATAACGCAGGCCTACGACGCCATACCGCCCGAGCCGCCTGGTCTCTTCGGCGAATTGTTCGTGAACGTGGACCAGGCGCTCCGCGCCGCGCCCACCAGGAACGGGTGGACGCCGGCGCGCGAACTGCTCCTCTACGTGGCCCACGGCATGGACCACCTCTCCGGCGCCGACGACCATGATGAAGCTGGCTACCGCGCCATGCGCCGCCGCGAGCTGAACTGGCTCAGGCGATATACATTGAAATGAAAGGGAAGGGACTCGATGAAGACGCTGCAACCACGGCGTCATATTGCGAGTGCGCATTCGCTTGGCCTGTTGTCTTTTCACCTCCTAAAATGCTATAATGTCAACCGCCCCGATCGCAAAGAGGCGACGGGGCAAAGAAGCAAGGTGATCGAAATGAAGTCCAGAAAAGCCATAGCAATCCTCGGCGCGATTGCGGCCATGACGGTGGCCGCGGCGGCGTCGGTACCGCAGCCAGCCTTCCAGATGAAGGAGGGCGAGCTCCTTGAGGTGCTTCGCGCGAGCACCAACCTGAACGACCGCGTGACGGCGTGCCAGGAGCTCGGGCACACGGGGAGCGACGCGGCGGTGCCCGCGCTGGCGGCGCTTCTCGCGGACGACTCGCCGCCCGCGCTCTTCCACGCCGCGCGCTACGGCCTCCAGAACATCCCGGGAGATAAGGCCGAGGCCGCGCTCCGCGCCGCCGAGGCGCGCTCGTCAGGCAAGCGCCGCGAGGCGCTCGCCGCGACGCTTCGCCTGAGGAAGGCGCCCGTGCCGGAGGGCTACGACGGCGCCACTCCGCCAGCGCCTGCGCAGACGGCGCTTCAGAGGGGCGACACTTCGCTTCTGCCGGTCCTCTTCGACGCGGCGGCGGCCAAGGACGCATCCGCGCGCCGCGCGCTTGTGGGATTTCCGTCCGCCGCCGCCGACAAGTTCCTCGCGGAGCGTCTGGCCGACCAGGACAAGGCGCGCTTCCGCGCGGCCGTGGGGATCATGGCGGACCGCCGTTCGCCGGGGACGTTCGCCGATTTCGTCCGCCGCGCCGAGGCCGAGGGCGACGACTCCCGCCGCAGCGAGTACTTCAAGGCGCTCGACGCGCTCTCCGGCGCGGCGGAGGTGCCCGCGCTCCTGGCGCTTCTCAAGAGGTTCCCGTCAGACGACAGGCTCGCCGGCACGATCATCCGCGTCGCCTCGCGGGAGATGGTTCCGGAGAAGGGCGACGTGGAGATCATCTCCGCCGAATACGGGAACTTCGCCACGAACAAGGTGAATGACGTGAAGGAGATGGTGGCGGCGCTGGCGGCTGGCGGATCGAGGCGCATCGCCGTTGGGAGCCGCCTCGCCGGGGCTGGCGGGTTCGCGAGAGACCCCGCGCCGGGGCTCTCGAAGGAGCTGCGCGTGGTGTACCGCTTCGGCGGATTCAAGCGCTTCGCCGTCGTGCCGGAGGCGGGCGAGCTGGTGCTGGCGGAGAGCGTGCTCGCGAAGGACGTGGCGGACGCGCTCTACGCGGCGCGCGCGGGCGCTTCCGGCCCGGAGGCTGAGACGCTCGACAGGATACTCGCGGCGCTCTCGCGGCGCGGCGTCGTCCCGGGCGCGCCAGAGAGCGCGTTCAAGCCGATCTTCGACGGCAGAAGCCTCGACGGCTGGAGCCAGCAGGACGGCTTCTGGTCCGCGCGGGACGGCGTGATCACGGGCGAAACGACGGCGGAGCGGCCCTGCAATCCGAACCACCACCTCGTGTACACCGCGCGCGAGTTCGGCGACTTCGAGCTGCGCGCCCAGTTCCGCCTCTCCAAGGGCGCCAACTCCGGCATCCAGCTCAGGTGCAGGCCGCAGTTCCTCGGGGACAACGGGTATCAGGCCGACATGAACGGCGGCGGCAACTACGTCGGCTACCTCTACCATCCGCGCCAGCATCTTGTCGGCGAGCGCGGGGCGGACGTCTCGATCGCCGCCGACGGCGCCAAGCGCGTTGTGCGTTTCGCCGACGGCAAGGAGCTGCAGAGACTCTACCGGGCGGAGGATTGGAACGACATGCGCGTGGTCGTGCGCGGGCGGCGGATCGACGTTTGGGTGAACGGCGTAAGGACGACGTCCGTGGAGGACGCGCGCGAGGAGTTCCTGCCGGCGAAGGGCCACATAGCCGTCCAGATCCACCGGGGGCCGCCGATGAAGGTGGAGTTCAGGAATCTTCGCGTGAAGGAGTGACCTGCCGGGGATGAAGCGAGACTGGTATGTCCTGCACGTGAAGCCGCGCACCGAGAAGAAGGTGGCGCGCTTCCTGGTGGAGTACGGATACTTCTGCCATCTGCCCGTGTACGTGAAGGTCACGAAGGTGCAGAGGCGGAAGGTGCGCCGCGAGCTGCCGCTCTTCCCGGGATATGTGTTCACGCGCCTCCTTCCGGCGGAGCGGATAAGGATGCTGCAGACGAATCTGCTGGTGAGGACGATCCCCGTGCCGCGTCCGCGCGAGATGATACACCAGCTGAGGCAGATATCCCGGGCGTCGCGCGCGGCGCCGGAGCTGCGCCCGGCGAACCCGTTCAAGGCGGGGGACTACGTGCGCGTGAAGTATGGCCCGCTGCGCGGCATGGAAGGGCACGTCAAGCGCGAAGGGGCCAAGGCGACGATATGCCTGAACCTCGACATCCTCGGCACGGCCGTGGAGGTGGAGATTTCCCCGGGCGACGTGGAGAAGGCGGAGTGAGATGGTCGTCTGGATCGTAAATCCATACGACAACCTTCCGCTGGAGGGGTATCGCCCGCAGCGGTACTGGCTTATGGCGCGGGCGTTCGCGCGCGCCGGGCACGAGACGACGCTCTGGACGAGCGACTTCTCTCACGCCCACAAGAGGCCGCGAGCCATTCGTTGCGAGGTGAAGGGCGACGGCTTCGCCGTCAAGATGGTGCCCACGCCCCCGTACCCTAGGAACATCAGCCTTAGGCGCATCCTCTCGCATCGCGCGTTCGCGCGCCGCTGGCGCTCGCTCGCGGAGGGCGCGCCGCCGCCGGACATGGTGGTGGCCTCCCTGCCGCCGCTTTCGCTGGGCAAGGCCGCTGCCGCCTTCTGCCGCAGAGCCGGCGCCAAGTTCGTCGTGGACGTACAGGACGCCTGGCCGGAGACGTTCGAGCGCATCGCCCCAAGATTTATTCTCGCCCCGCTCAGGGCGGCGGCCCGGCGCATCTACCGCGCTGCGGACGCCGTGAGCGGAGTCGCGCGCATCTACCTCGACCTCGCCGCCTCCTACGGCGCGCGCGCGCCGATGCATCTGGCCCCGCTCGGCGCCGAGCTGCAGTGCGCCGAAGCCGCACCGCCGCCCGCCGCCGACGGTGCGCTGCGTCTCGTATATGCCGGGAACATGGGCCGATCCTACGACCTCGCCACCGTCGTGGACGCCGTGAAGGGCGAACCGTCGCTGCATCTCGACCTCGCGGGCGCGGGGCCCGACGAGGCGGCGCTCAGAAGCCGCGCGGCGGGATGCCCGCGAATCGTGTTCCACGGCTACCTCGAAGCCGCTCCGCTTAGGGCGCTTCTAGCGACGGCCGACGCCGGGCTCGTCCCGATGTTCGACGATTCGTGGGTGGGGCTTCCGGGGAAGCTGGCCGACTACTCGGCGGCGGGGCTCCCCATCCTCAATTCGCTCTCCGGCGAGACGGCGGCGCTTCTAGCGGACCATTCTGCGGGATTTACTTACAAGGCAGGATCCACGGCGTCGCTGCTCGACGCTGCGGCGAGGCTGCGCGCGGCGGACAGGGCGGCGCTCCGCGCAGGGGCGGCGTCGCTCAAGGCGGTCTTCGACGCCGAGACGGTCTACCCGGCGTATGTCCGCTGGGCGGAGAATGTCCAACAAGGAAGGGAGATTTCGAAATGAAGAGCATCTTGTGGTGCGCGGCGTTCGCGGCGGTCTTCGTCGCCGGATGCGCCAACGACAACTACTACTACCGCACGCTAGAACCGGGTTATGCGTCTCAGACAGTCGTGCCGGCGGCCGTTGAGCCGGCGGCCGTAGTGGCCCCCGCCGTGGCGCCCGTCGGCGGGTATGTTGAGCCGGCGCCGGTGTACGAGTATTACGTCACGTCGGGGCCGGCGGGGGATGTGTATGAGTATCCGCCCGCCACTTATTACTGGGATAGATATTACCGGAATCATCATGGGCGCAGACCGCCTCCGCCTCCGCATGGACCGAGGTATCATGGCCATAGGCATGGGATTGGGCACATGCCGCCGGGAAGACCGCCTGGTGGTCCGCGCCCAGGCCCGCCGGCGGGGCGTCCAGGGGCCGGTGCGCCGCCGAGGCCGCCGACCGGTGGGATGGGGCGTCCGCAGATGCCGAGGCCGCCGACC
>CAMOHV010000170.1 GCA_946615275.1 uncultured Verrucomicrobiota bacterium
CGGCAAGGTCGTCGCGCGAGAAGTTGGCGGAGGCGCGGGCGCGCATGTTGAAGGAGTCGAGGCCGAGGTACACGGCGTCGGCGCCGGCCTGGAGGGCGACTTCAAGTGCGGTCATGTTACCGGCGGGTGCTAGTATCTCTGGTTTCTGCATGTGGAGAAGTATATCAAATTTTCTGAGTTCGGTCACTCGAATGCATTCATCTGCCGCGATCCCAGACTTGGAGGTCTCCCATTCTTTCGTGCATGAAAACAAAGTGCCTGGTTTCTAGTTTCTGGTTTCTGCGCGAATCCTTCTGTGGGCGTAAACTAGAAACTAGGCACTAACCGCAGGGGGCGTCCGATTCCCGGCGCTCTGTGCCCTTGAATCGTACTTGCGGGGGGCGGGCTCCATCCCTGCCGCGATTCGCCCTGTCGCGTCGGCAGGGCGTCTGAGATTTCATCCGCAACATAATCTCATCTCCACCGTCCACCTCTCCCACGGCCCTTTCGCTTGTCTCTGGAAATCGGACGCTACTCTACGCACGGGCGGATTGCGAACGGGAGAATTTTTGAGGGGGAACCTCCAATTGCCGAATGTCTATTGCGCCAGTTGGAAGGCATGTGGTATAATATTGCGTAAATGGAAAATTCGAAACTCGCATGTTGGGCGGCCGTCAAGGCCTATGTCTTTTGGGCCGCGGTGGTGATGGGCGTCTGCGCCGACGCCGGGACGTGGCGGAAATACGAGCGCAACCCCGTCCTCGGCGGGCCGCGCCTCGGGACGTGCTTCGACGTCAACGTTGTGACGAACGGACCAGCGCCATACACTATGTACTTCTCCTGGCGCCCCAAGAAGGCGATAGCGCTCGTGAGGAGCGCCGACGCCATGAAATGGACGCAGGAGCCCGAGATATGCCTCAAGGCCGACCCTTCGAGCGGATGGGAGGACGACCTGAACCGCAGCTGCACGGTCTTCAAGGACGGCGTCTGGCACATGTGGTACACCGGCCAGGCGAAGGGCGGCTCGAAGATCGGCTACGCGACGTCGAGGGACGGCGTCAATTTCACGCGCGTCCGCCGCGAGCCGGTGCTGGTGCCGGAGAGGGGCTACGAGAAGCTCTCGACGATGAACCCGTACGTCCGCTGGGACGAGGGGCGCAAGCTGTGGCGGATGTGGTACGCGGCGGGCGAGACCTACGAGCCGAACGTCCTGTGCTACGCCGAGTCCAGGGACGGGCTGGACTGGAGGAAGTGGGAGGGCAACCCGGTGTTCGGGCACGGCCCGCGCGACTCGTGGGACCGCGACCGCGTTGGCGCGTGCGAGGTGCATCCGCTTCCCGACGGGCGCTGGGCGATGTTCTACATAGGCTATTCGGACGTCGACACGGCGCGTATCGGATGCGCCATCTCCGCGGACGGCGTCTCCGGCTGGCGGCGCATCGCGCAGAATCCCATCGTCGCCCCGGATCTGGGGACATGGGACGCGAGCGCAACGTACAAGCCGTCCGTGCTGCGCGACGAAAGGAACGGACGCTGGCTCCTATGGTACAACGGGCGCAATGGCTGCCCCGAATATGTCGGCTGCGCGGTGCACGATGGCCTGGACCTCGAGGCGCCCCGGGCCGAGCTTCCGGCCACCCAGCCCATCCTCTCGGAATACGTGCGCCGCTTCAACGCCGGGGACGATGAGCTGTACACGAACGCGATCCCGAACTCCGCCGCAGCCGCGTTCCTAATGTCCAATGCGCCGCGCTTCGCGTGCCCCGACAAGGACATCGAGCGTACCTACTACTTCCGCTGGTGGACTTTCCGCAAGCACCTGAGGCGAGGCGGCGGCGGATGGCGCGTGACCGAGTTCCTGCCGAAGGTGCCGTGGAGCGGGACTGACAACACGATCGTCTGCCCCGCTGGGCACCACTTCCGCGAGGGGCGCTGGCTCCGCGATCCGAAGTATCTCGCCGACAACGCCAGGTTCTGGCTCGTAGACGAGACGGCTAAGCACCGCTGGCGCTATTCCAGCTGGCTCTTCACGGGGACCTGCCAGCTCGCCGAGGTCTCCGGCCTGGACGAGCTGCCGGTGGAGCTGCTGGACGCCGCGGTGAACTACTACAAGCGTTGGGAGGAAGGGTTCGAGCGCAACCTCTGGCCGGCGTCCGGCAAGGGCCGCATGGGCGGCGACGGGCAGGGCGGGTTCCTCTCCATCGACAACTACGAGGGCTCTGAGTTCTCGCTCGGCGGCAGCGGATGGAAGCCGCTCATGAACTCGGCCATGTGGAGCGAGGCGAAGAGCATCGCCGCCGTGGCGCGCCGCGCAGGGCGGGCGGAGCTCGCGGACGAATTCGAGGCCAAGGCCGAGGGCGTGCGCCGCGCGCTGATGGAGAAGTGCTGGAACAAGGACGTGGGGTTCTTCACGACGCGCCCACGTTCCGGCGCCCCCGGCGCCGTGCGCGAGCTCAGCGGCTACGCGCCCTGGTACTTCGGGGTGCCCGTCGGCGTGGCGGCGGACTGGGCGCAGCTTTCCGATCCGCAGGGCTTCGCCGCCGCATACGGCCTTTCGTTCCCCGAACGCCGCGCGAAGGGGTTCAAGATCGCATACGAGGGGCATGAATGCCAGTGGAACGGGCCGAGCTGGCCGTTCGCGACGTCGATCGCCCTCACCGCGCTCGCCAACGACCTGCACGCAAGGCCGTCGGCGGAGGGACGCAGGGCGTTCGCCTTCCTGATGTGGCAGTACGCCGCGCAGCAGAAGAGGACCCTGCCCGTGAAGGAGGGCTGGACGGTACACCCATGGATAGACGAGAACCTCAACCCCGACAGGCCGGACTGGATCTCGCGCACGCTCCTCGTCCAGCGCGGGGCGAAGCCGGCCGAGCGCGGCAAGGACTACAACCATTCAACGTTCTGCGACCTGGTGATCACCGGCGTGGCCGGTTTCGTCCCCGACGGCGCGAAGGGCTTCGCGGTCGATCCCCTGGCCGATCCGGCGTGGGACTACTTCGTGCTCGACAACCTGCGGCGCTACCGCGGGCACGACATCGCCGTCCGCTATCTCCGCGGGAAGGGCCTTTCCGTGGAGGTGGACGGCAGGACCGTGGCGAGGCGCGCCGACCTGGGGCGCCTGGACGTGACATTGTGAGGCCGCCATGTTCGACGTACGCGGATATATGCTCGACGTGAGCCGGGACAAGGTCCCCACGCTCGCGACGCTCAAGCGGATCGTGGATTTGCTCGAGCGGTTCGGCTACAACCAGTTCCAGCTCTACACGGAGCACACCTTCGCCTATTCGCGGCACCGGGCCGTGTGGAAGGACGCCTCGCCCCTCACGGCCGACGAGATCCGCGAGCTGGACGCCTACTGCTCCTTCAAGGGCGTCGAGCTCGTCCCCAACCAGAATTCCTTCGGCCATCTCGAGCGGTGGCTCGTCCTTGACGAATACAGGCATCTCGCCGAACTTCCCCAGGGCGGCGCGCGCACGCCGTGGGGGACGGTCAAGAAGGATCCCACCACGCTCTGCCCGACGGACCCCAAGTCGCTTGAGTTCCTCGCCTCGCTCTACGACGAGCTGCTGCCCAACTTCACGTCGGGCCTCTTCAACGTCGGCTGCGACGAGACGTTCGACCTCCTCGGGGGCAACGGGCGCAGCGCCGCCGCCGTCGCCGAGAAGGGCGCGGGGCGCGTGTACCTGGAGTTCCTCCTGAAGGTGGCCGAGCTCGTGCGCGCGCACGGGAAGCGGCCGATGTTCTGGGGCGACGTGATACTGCGCCACCCCGAGCTCGTGCCCGAGCTGCCGCGCGACCTCATAGCGCTCGACTGGGGCTACGAGGGCAACCATCCGTTCGCGGACGAGGCGCGCAGGTTCCGCGACGCGGGGCTGGAGTTCTACGTCTGCCCCGGAACCAGCTCCTGGAACTCGCTCGCCGGGCGCGTTGAGAACATGCGCGAGAACATGGCCGCTGCCGAGAAGGCCGGGCGCAACTACGGAGCGAAGGGCTTCCTCGTCACCGACTGGGGCGACGGCGGGCACTGGCAGCCGCTCGCCGCTTCCCTCCCCGGGCTCGTCCTTGGCGGGCTCTTCGCGACGGAGGGCCCCAAGGCCGCCAAGATGGACCTCGAGGACGCCCTCAACGCCGTCATGGGCGTGCCGCTTGGCGGCACTCTGCTGCGCCTGGGGACGCTCTACCTGCGCGGCGGCGCCCTGCGCGGCAACGCGTCCGAGCTCTTCCGCATACTTGCGAACGACCGCGGCTATTCGCGCCATCCCGGCCTCACGGAGCCCGTCCTCGCCGAGATCTCCGCCTTCGCGGAGGGCTGCCGGCACGACGCCGCGCGCTTCGCCTCGTCCACGCTATACGGGGAGGGCTCAGTGTGGGCGCAGGAGATAATCTACATGGCGAACCTCGTGGACGCCGCCTGCAACAGGCGCGACGAGAAGCGCCTTCGGCTGCTGCGCGAGGAGCATGGGCGCATCTGGCGGCTTAGGAACCGCGAGGGCGGCAGGCTGGATTCCCTCGCCAAGCTCCCGCGCTTTTGAATGACCGGAAAATCTGACTGGAGGAAAGAATGAAAGAGAACAGGAAGTGGGTCTTCACGGCGGCGGCGGCCGCCGCGTCTGTTTGCGCCATGACGCTCGAGGAGGGCTTCAAGGCGCCGCCCAACTCGGCGAAGCCGCACACGTGGTACCACATGATGAACGGCAACGTCACGAAGGAGGGCA
>CAMOHV010000171.1 GCA_946615275.1 uncultured Verrucomicrobiota bacterium
AGCAATTCAATGGAGACCACCGCGGCGCGTCGGTCGTCCTTGCTGTTGTGGTTGCCGTCAGAGTTTATCGCCATCACGTCGATGAGCGGATCGTTGGGCCACACGAAGAACGAGAACTGCGACGTGCCCCCGGACGCGGGGCCGATCCCCGTCTGCAGGTTCCATCCGTTGTACTGGCCTGTCTTGCGGTCGATGGCATACACGGAGACGAGGCGCTTCGCGTCGTTTGGCGCCGTGCATCGGACGATGTGCGCCCGCCCGGGATTGCGCGCCTTGAGCGTGTACGCGAACCAGTCGTGCGAAGTGGTGTGCGCGTCGCCCTTCTCCCAGGAGCCTACCGGCACGAAGCCCTTGTCGCGCCTGCGCTTGTCCACCCATCTGTACTGCAGGCGCTTGAGGCCCGCCGGCCCCGCAAGCCGATAAGCCGTTCCATCCGGCGCGCGCGCGATCGAGCTCGTGCCGTTGTCGCGGAAGTCGTGCGGCCCGCCCGCGCCCTCGGTGCATTCCACGCGGTCCACCACCTTCGCCCCATTCCCAATTCTCGATTCCCCATTCCCAATTCTCGATTCTCCATTCTCCATTCTCAATTCTCCAGTGTCCACAACGACATATTCCCAGGGGCCGTCCACCTTCTCGCCTGCGCCGTTCCTCACCTCGTAGGCGAACACGCCCTGCGCGCCCGTGGGCAACGCCACGCGCACAGGCTCCGCGCCCACCTTGAACCTCCGCTCGGCGACAGCGGCCCCCGTCACGGCGTTCGAGACGGCGAGCGTGAACTCCCCGGCGCCGGACGTCGCCGCCGCCGCGATCTCCAGCTTCTCGCCACGCCGCAGCACCATGTCGTCGCGGTCCTCTATCCAGAACCCCACCTCCGGCGCGCCCGCGCGCCCCGCGCACTTCTTCCAGCTCAGCCGCAGGCCCTTCTTCCCGAACAGCTCCGGCATCTTGTCGTCCCATATCCACGGCCCGGGATGGGCGTATAGATCAACTGTGTGCGACCCCTTCTCAACGTAGCGCGTGAAACGCATCGAATCGAGATGCCAGCGATACTGCGAGAAGCCTATCTCGCGCCCGTCGAGGCAGAGGCGCAGATGCCCGGGGATGCCGCCCGACACCACGAGCGCGTACAGCCCCGTCTCCGGAACTTTCCATTTCCACGTGCGGTAGGCGTGGTAGCGGATCGCGCCATCGGAGTAGCGGAATTCTCCTTCAGAAGCGGCCGTGGCGCCGCAGGCCGGCAATGCGCCGGCCAACGCCAGCATCGCCGCACCGGCGGCAGTCACGGTTGTCAAGACCTTTTCTGCGATGGGCATGTTCATTGTGCATCTTTCTTCTTTGCGGCATCGGCATAGAGAGCGGGTCATTCGACATGTGATCATTCCACGCAGTTCACCTGATCTTTATCGAGAAACCCATGGGCGAGATATACTCGTATGCGCCGATGTCGGGCGCGGAACCGCCCAGGCGCGGCGCGCCGGCAAGGTCGAACGCATCCGCCATCCACTCCGCCGCAACGCCCTTGTCGCGCAATGGCGAGCGCGAGCGCAACGAGAAGCTGAATCCAGCAGGATCCACGAGGCGGAGGTCGGTCTCGCCGTCCACTCTCGTCCCATTGACGCCGTCCGCGAGCTGCCCCGCGGCAATCGGAGCCTCCCAGCAGTTGAAGACATTCTTCGCCTGCGTGGCGGTACCGCTGAAATTCTGGAACACGTGCTTCCCAAGCCCGCAGTTGTTCCTGTAGAAAAGACTGTTGCGTATCACCGTGTTCGACGTGGCGTATATCATCCCGCCGTAGACGCCACCGAAACTCTTCGACCTCTGCACGTTGAAGGCGAATGTGCAGTTCTCCACCGTGGCCCAGTAGTCCTCGTTCGACGACTGTTCATTCGCAATGTCCACACATATTCCCCGCCCCTGGCCCACCTCGTTCGTGACGAACAGGCAGCTGCGCACCACCACGTTGGAGCCCCGCACGGCGAGGCATCCGCCGTAGTTGTTCGCAAGGGCGATCCGGTTGCCGACGAACGAGCAGCGCTCCACCTTGGAGCCGGCCGTGAGCAGTAAGAGATACGCCTTGGCGGGAGCCAGTTCGTTCTCCAGGAAATCGCACCCCACGATCTCGTCGGGCGCGACGGTCTGGTTCCAGAACGGACGGTAGAACTCGGTCACGGCGGCGTTCGCGCGGAACGTGCAGTTGCTCACCGTCAACACCCTGCTCTTCGTGTCGCCCGCGGATTCGTCGCGCGCGAAGATGGCAGCACCGTTGTTGCAGTCGTTGCTGACGAACATGCATGTATCAAGCCGCATGATATCGCCAGCGCCGCGCGGGCGAAACACGGCGCCCTGCCCCGTGGCGTAGTTGCCCACAAACTCGCATCTCCCCCACATCTGCGTCGTGATCGTCGTTGCGTTCCCGTTCATCTGCACAACACCACCCGTCTTAGCGGTATTGTTCGAGAAAACACAGTTGAATACAAGTCCGGGGTTGCCGTGCATCGCGCCGCCGTATTGGCTGTCGTTGCCTATGAACGAACAGTCCCGCACCGTCGTCCCCGAGGTACGAAGGCACAGGCCGCCGCCGCCGAACTGGTAGTTCAAGGAGACCCCCGTCACCTCGACGAAGTCATTGCTCTCGAAAAGGCAACCGCTCACCGAGCCAGTCCCCTCCTTGCCGAGCCCGCCTCCGCCCTTGACGGTGATATTCCGCCTGAAGACGCAGTCGACCACATCGGTGTCCTTGGCATACAATCCTCCGCCAATCATTGACAATCCCGAACCCGTTCCATTCGTGCACGAATTACCCTCGAAGACGCAGTTGGACACTATGGATCCCGCGCCCGTCACATACGCGCCGCCGCCTAGGCCGCTCGTGACGCCATTTATGACCTTGAGATTCGCGATCGTCGTGTTGGCCTGCCCGCACTGGATGCCTCTGTCGATTCCATTCGCATCTAGCACCACGGGATTGCCGGAGCCGTCGCTCTCGCCGAGAATCTTCATGTCCGACTTCGCCGGCTTCACCGCGCCGGTGAGCACGTATGTTCCGGGATAGATGTGGAACACGTTGCCCGACACGCTCTTGGAGTTGATCATCGTGGGAGAGGCGAAGGCCTTGTCGCGGCTCTTGCCGTCGTTGGCGTCGTCGCCGTCGGCGGCGATGTAGTACTCGGTGCCGTGCAGAGCCAAGGCGAAGGCACATGCGGCGAATGCACTGTATTTTCTCATGGACATATTATGACATATCCACACCACCAGCGCAAGGGCGTTTTTCAAACTGGCGGAGCCACCCTGACCCCCACAACTGCGCTCACGGACTTGGACGGCACCATGAGGAGGGTCTCAGTGAGCGAGACACCGACCGCGCGCGGTGCGTCAAGAAACGACAGCATCACGCGCTGCGCCGCAAGCGGGAAATCGCCGAATCCAGGCGAATATCGGTGGAGGATCGTCTCGCCCGGGGCGAGCTCGGCGCGGATGTCGTCCTGCATCGCGTCCATCCAGCTCTCGATCATGGCGGCGCCTATCGCCTGCACTATGAGGGCGTCCGCCCCAGACTGCACGGCCGCGCGGCGCTGGAACGCATCGAACCTGGCACCCAGTGTGCCGCATACAAGATAGACGTCGTGGCAGGCGCCGAGGTACCGGGCGAGCGTGCCCTCAATCGGCAGCACAAGGCCGCCGGAGGACACGGCACCGTCCTTTAAGGGGAATCTGCGCCACACGCGCCTTGGGCGCACCTCGCCCTCAGCGGCGGCGATCAGCTCGTCGACGCGCGCGGCCAGCGCCCCCTCCGGCGCGCCGGCGCCGATGCGAAGGTACCGCGCGACGTCTGCCCAGTCCACCTTCAAGGCATCACCGTACTGGCCATCCCCGTCACGAGCCGGGGTGGACGGGCTTCGAGCCCTTGGCGCACAGCGGGCACTCGGCCGGCTGCCACGTGGTGGGCGTCATCTGCATGAGCGAGAAGAGCGGGATGCGGCCGAACTTCACCTTGCCTGCGCTGCGGTCCACCAACACCACCACTCCGGCGACCTTCGCACCGGCGGCCTTCACGAGGTCGATCGTCTCCTGGACGCGGCCGCCCTTGGTGACGACGTCCTCGGCCACGACGTAGCGCTCGCCCTTCCTCAGTGAGAACCGGCGCATGGCGAGCTTGGTGACGGGCTGCCCGGCGGCGTCCTTCTTGTCGCCGTCCGGGACCTTCTCTGCGAAGACGCACTTCACGTTGAGGGCGCGCGCGACCTCGTGCCCGACGAGTATCCCGCCCACGGCCGGCGAGATCACTCCGTCGATGCGCTTGCCGAGCTTGCCGCTCTTGACGGCGCGGAGCGTCACCTCGCGGCAGAGCTTCTCCGCGATGCGCGGATAGCGGAGCACGTTGGCGCACTGGAAGTAGCGGTCCGAATGGAGCTTCGAGCGGAGCTCGAAATGGCCCGAGAGCAGAGCCCCGGTGTCTGCGAAGCATTTGAGAACTTGCTTTTCTGTCATAATTGGTTTCACCTGTTCAAACATTTCCTGATGCGTTCATTTTACCAAATCCCCATTCCTTGCGCAACAGGACGATGCATTTCCGGAGCTTCCCCGTTTCTGGTTTCTAGTTTCTGGTTTCTGGTTTAGGACAGAGGACAAAGGACAGACGACAAAAGCCCGTTCCAAGTCCCCCGTCCTACCATCCTTTGTCCTCTG
>CAMOHV010000172.1 GCA_946615275.1 uncultured Verrucomicrobiota bacterium
CTCCGCCCTTTTTGGATTTCCGGCCTCCGCCCCGCGCCCCGGAGCAGGGGCAACCCCAAATCTCGCGATTTGGCAAGTTAAAAATGTATCCGCCGCCAAATCTTGACATTCAACTCGGATTTGGCGGCGCATTCACCTCTGCGCACCCCGCCACGCCGCCTCCGCCCCGCGCCGGGCGGAGCAGGGCAACGCAAAAACTTCAAATTCCCGATCGGCCCGTCGTGCTGGATGGCGAGAAGTGGTGACGAGCACCTCCGCGTTGCCGCTTCGGCTTCCTTCGGTCGCCTCGCGCCGCACGTGGCTGGTGGCCACGGCGGCGACGAATCGTCATTCTGTCGATTTGTCGCCCGAATTGAACGAACGTTCCGGGCAACTAATCGACATTTTGACGATTAGTCGCCCGAATTGTCTTGCAATCCTTTGCGTTTTTTGCGCCGACGCCTGACCCCCATTTCCGGCGCGATCCGTTCGGCTGCGGGGTCCGCGGCCGTCATCAGGGCACGTCATTGTTGCCAATGTGAGAATGTTGCCAATTCCCAATTCCCAATTTCCAATGCAGATTCTCCGGCCATTGGCAACTGGAACTGGCAACACTGGCAACATTGGCAACACTTCGTCCCGCCCCCGAAAACCATTTGCATGAAAAAAATCGGCATGATGCCATTTGGCACCATGAAAGACAAACACCAGTGCGTCCCGTGATGAAGTTCGAAGCGTCCGAAAAGGCGGTCGCGCCTTGGTCGCGTCCCCACCTTGGAAACGGCTTGCGCATGCGGAGCGATTCTGGTAGCATCGTCATCGTTCGACTGATGCGCCCCGTCGGCATACAGCATTCATCATTGCCATGAAAACTCCCCGCCTCCTCCTCGCGCCCCTGTTCCTCGCCGCCGTTCGGTCCCAGGCCGGCATCGACTCCTGGACGGCGCTTCAAGCCGCCCTCGACGTCGGCGGAACCGTCATGCTCACGGAGAATCTTGCTGCCTCGGGAGGCGACTCATCCCTCGTCATCAGGAAAACCGTCACGCTCGACCTCGCCGGCCATGCGATCTCGGGCAACGGCAAAGACCCGGTTGTCTCCGTCGGCGGCGACGGGAACCTGACGCTCACCAACAGCATGGAAGCGGCGGGCGCCATTACGGGAGGCGGCCGCGGCGTGACCGTGAACGGCGGCGCGTTCACGATGAATGGCGGCACGATCGCCAACAACGTCGACGGCGGCGTGGTCGTGACCGGCGACGAAGAAACCGGCAACAGCGGGTCTTTCACGATGAATGGCGGCAAGATCGTCGGCAACTCCGCCGTTCGCGGCGGCGGCGTGCGCGTTTTCGACTCCGAGTTCACGATGAACGGCGGCGTCATTTCCTGCAATGCCGCCACGGAATTCGGAGGCGGCGTAATGATCCATGGTTGCGGTTCATTAGTAATGAACGGCGGCAAGATCTCCGGCAACTCCGCCCGCGCCGGCGGTGGCGTATGCGCGACGGGCGCCGACTTCAACGGCCACGCCTTTTTGGTGGGAGTGGTGGGAGTGTTTGCGATGTCCGGAGGCGACCTCTCCGGCAATTGTGCCGAAGAAGCCGGCGGCGGCGTGTTCCTGGACTGGGGAGGCGCAATGATCATTCGTGGCGCTCCCGTCGTTTCCGGAAACACAAACTCCGTCGGCGCGGCGAGCAATGTCCACTTGAACCAAACGTGGATCGAGATACAAGGCCTCTCGGCGGGAGCGTCCATAGGCGTCACGACCGCGACCGCGCCCACTGCGTCCGCCCCCGTCACGTTCACCTATCTTGCGTCCGAGAGCGATGCCGCCTGTTTCTTCAGTGACAATCCCCGCTATTCCGTGGGCACGGACGAGTACGGCGAGCTGTGCCTCGTCGCGGACATGGCGCTCCCCGCGTATCTCGACGGCGCGGACGACTCCGTCAAGACGAACTGGGTGAATTGGGCGACGCGCCATGGCGCCGTCAAGAACGACGCCTGCGAGGCGGCCTTCCTCCTGGACGTCGCCCCGGCCGCCGCGGCCGCCTGCACCGGCGCGCTCCTGCGCGTCGCCTCCTTCGAGCCCACCGCGACCGGCGTCCGCCTCGAGCTTGCGAGCGACATCCCCGGCTACCGCTTCTTCCAGCCGGCGGGGGACGACCCGATCCGGATTGGAAACGGCATCGCCGTGGTCCGGATCATGCGGTCGCCCTCCGCGGGGCCCGACGAAACAATCGCGATCCCCGTCCGGGCGACCGTCGACGCGAACGGCAATGCCACCTTCGAGATGCGGCTTGCCGACTACCTCGGCAATCTTCCCGCACAGGGCAACCTCGAGCTGCCGTCGCCCCTCTTCTTCCGCTCCGCCATCGGCACGGCGATCCCGGATTACCGGCAGCTCTTCCTCCTCAGCACCGAGCCGTAGCCCGCGCGAAGCGCGGACCATGCGGCCGCCGGCGGCGAGATGTTCGCGGGGATGTCGTGCGATCCGGCGGCGTGGCGGGGGCTCCCCGCCATGCCATGCAAGCCCGCCCGGTCCGCCGGGTTCTCCGCAAAACGATTTTTCGCTTTACGCGCGGGGGAGGGGATATGGTAGAATTCGCGCCAAACGGGGCCAAGCCGGCCCCACGGCCGAAAGGACCGACCATGAAAAAGGCGCTGTTCTCCCTCCTCGTCGCGGCGATCGCCGCGGCCGCCCCCACCGCCACGCGGGGCGCCACGCTCACCGTCAACGGCACGCCATACACCCAGGGCGGGGCGGGGTGGGCGTATGCCGGCGCGACCGTCTCGCTCACGAACGCGGGGCCGTTCGTCCTCTCCACGGGTGGCGCGAACTTCACCTCGAACGTCGCCGTCGTCGCCCAGGCCGACTGCGCCGTCACGCTCACGAATCTCGAAGTCTTCGCCGGGAACCACGCCGGGCTTTCGCCGTTCACGGTCGCGCCCGGCGTCTCCGTCGCGCTCACGTTCGAGGGCAATACCGTGCTGAGGGCGGGCAGCGGCGCCGCCGCGATCTCGGTCGTCTCCAACGCGACCGGCGTCGCCTCGCTCACGATCGACGCGGACGCGACGGACACCCTCCACACGTTGGGCGCGACCGGCGGCAACCAAGGCGCGGGCATCGGCGGCGGCGACGGCGAGTCCTGCGGCTCGGTGACGATTCTGGGCGGCCTGCTGACGGTCGAAGGCGGCACGAACGCCGCCGGCATCGGCGGCGGACGCAACGGCGCGGGCGGTGCGGTGACGATCTCCGGCGGCCGGCTGAACGTGAAGTCCGCCGGCTCCTACGCCTTCGTCGGCGGCAAATTGAAAACCACGAACGGCGGCGCGGCCATCGGCGGCGGATACCAAGGCCCGGGCGGCATGACCGCCATCTCCGGGGGAACCATGTCGCTTACCGGCGTCGGCGATGGTGCGGCCATCGGTCCCGGCAAGGACGGCGCGGGCGGCACGACCGCGATCACGGGCGGCTCGATCCTGGCGCGGGGCGGCGCGGTGGAGCCGTCGCCCTCGAACGGCGTCGCCCGCGTGTGGCCGGTCGCCGTCTCAAATCTCACGCCCGACGCGGCGGTCGAGCTGCCGTGGCTGCCCGCGACCTACGGAACGAACGACCTCGTCGCCGTGGGCGGCGGCGCGTGCGTGTGGCTCCCGACGGGGGACTACCCCTACGGCGAAGCGGAGAG
This sequence comes from uncultured Verrucomicrobiota bacterium, assembly GCA_946615275.1. The sequence goes on from CAMOHV010000172.1 coordinate 3,663, forward strand.
CGACGGCGCGGGCGGCATGCGCCGCCACGCCGTCCTCGTGGACGCGGAAGGCAACGTGACGCTCGACGGCTGGGCGACGGTTTCGCCTCTTTCCTCTCTCACGATCACGGGCTTCACGCTCGCCCCCGACGGCACGGCGACCATCGCCTTCAGCGGCGACGGCGACCTCGCCGCCGTGTCGGATTCGCTCGCGGTGGACGTCTCGGCCACGCCGGACTTCGCGACGCTTCTCGCGCCCGCCTCGACCAACCTCACGATTTCCGGCGCCACCGGCACCGTCACGGTCTCCCCGCCGGCATCCACCCCTCCGACCCTCTTCTTCCGCGTCCGCGTGCCGTAGACCGGCCCTCCTTCCCGCGCCGGGCGGAGATGGGCAACCCCAAGCCCCGGAGCGTTAGAGGAGGGATTCCACTCATCGGAGTTCCTTGTCACGCCGGCCATGAAACTCCGATGAGTCCGATGGCTCCGCTAACGCTCCGCCTTTTTGTATTCCCCGCCTCCGCCCCGCGCCCCGCCACGCTGCCGACGCCGCGCGAACTTGGCGAGAGGAAAACAACCCGCGCAAGCCCCGCGCCGGGCGGAGCAGGGCAAGCCAACTACCTTCCATTCCCGACCGGCCCTTCGTGCTGGATGGCGCGAAGCGGTGCCGAGCACCTCCGCGTTGCCGCTTCGGCTTCCTTCGGTCGCCTCGCTCCGCCCCGCGGGGCGGCTATGCCTCGCGTTCGCCCTTCGCCTGCGGCTCGGGCTCTGCACTCGGCATTTTATGCCGATCCTCCGCGTTTGAGAAGAAACGCGGAGACTTGGCCGAACGCGGAGGCAACCCTTTCGCTTCGCGCCATCGGTTGTTTTTGGGCCATTGGCAACTGGCACTGGCGACACTGGCAACACTTCGAGCCCCGGAGCGTTAGCGAAGGAATTCCACTCATCGGAGTTCCTGTCGCGCGGGCATCCCTTCGCGCTTTCCCGCGCTTGCGCATGGGGAGGGTTTCTGGTAGTGTTCCCGTT
>CAMOHV010000173.1 GCA_946615275.1 uncultured Verrucomicrobiota bacterium
CGGCCAGGCCAGTTCCGGTCTCGTCACGGGTTCCTACTATGAAGACACCGAGAACAGCCTGAAGGCCGTCGGCACGAGTAGCGGCTCCGACGACTACGACGGCATCACGCCGCTCGGCGACATGGTGGACATTGCCAATCTCCCCGCCTTCGACTTCGCCGACACGTGGATCTTTGCGGAAGGGGATGGAGTGCCGATGCTGCGGACGTTCTTCAGCGCATACGAAATCTGGCTGGAAGAGTCCGGCCTATCCTACGAAATCGCCCCCGATGAGGTCGTGGACGGCATTCCGGCCGGCATCCGCTACGTCTACGACATCCCGGCGGAGGCGACGAGCCTCTACGCACTGCCCGGCGAGGCGTTCTTCCATGTCGTCATGGACGCCTGCGGCGACCCATGCGTCAAGTTCCGCGCCAAGCGCGCCCCAAACGAGGGCGTGCGCGCGATAGAGGTGGTCTATGCGACAACCGACCTCGCCGACATGGCGCATCCCGATCCTGCGAACTGGCCGCACCGCGTCGAGATGCGATACGACGGCCTCACCGACGTCTGGCGTCCCGCCAACGGCATCTGCCCGCCCGCGATGTTCTTCAAGGGGTGCGTAGACTTCGAGTGAAACTAGAATATTGATCACAAATCTTCATTGCCAACATTGTTCACAAATCAAAAATATCAATTGTGGGCGCCAAAACTTCTTTTCGCCTTGCGCAAATCAGCCTGAATATGGTATGATACCATTATTCTATATTCTGTCCTGGCATGAAAAGGAGATCCCAATGAACAAAAAACAGTTTGCGGCCGCGCTCTTTGCGGCGGCCCTCTGCGGCGGTACCCAGGCGGCTGTGCGCCTTTGGACTGGCGGCGGCGACGGATACAGGTGGAGCGACGAGAAGAACTGGTCGCCGCAGGGCGCGCCCGGCGCGGGCGACGACGTGAAGTTCGAGAACAACGCCGAGGCGACGCTTTCAACTGGCAACGACATAGCCGGGCTTTCGGTGGCGCGCATTCTCATCGGCGGGACTTCGCCCGTCTCGCTTTCCGGCGAATGTGTCACGGTTACGGGCAATGACAACGCTTGGAGCAACAACGTGTCGGCCGCCTGCAACTTCCCGATCAAGTTCACCGGTACCGGTCCGAAGATGAAGTTCTACGCGAACGCGACGTTCAATGAAGATGTGGTGTCGGTGGCGGACTCAGGCAATCTTCAATTGGAGGGAACGGCCTTGGGAGTTTTCAACGGGCATTTTCTCGCCACCAACCAGAATATCGTCTGCTACATGAACAACGGTGTTTCGCACTTCTACAAGTCGATCCACGTCAAGAACATCAATTCCACCGGCTACATCTACGGCGCGCTCCGCTTCCACAGCACGAACAACGTTGTGGGCACTATCTCGCCCGTGCTGTGGACGTGCGAGATGACCTGCGAGAACGCATTCGCGCCGGGCACGATATGGTCCTGGGGCACATACTACATCGAGGACGCCTACGGCAGATCATTCTACCAGCTTAACGGCCACGACCAGACGATCGACAGGTTCGGCGGCTCGGTGCGCTCCGCCACCAGCGCGGGCGCGCTGAAGGCCGGCTGCTACGTGGTCACGTCCAGCTCCATGGCCACGCTCACGCTGAAGGCGACGGCGGACTGCACCACCTATGCGAACCTCAACTCTAACATCTCGCTCGTGTGGGATCCGGTTGGCGATTACACTCTGCACATGCCGGAGCGCAAGCACGCCACTGCCGGCACCATCACCGTGAAGAGGGGGATCATGCGCATCAGCGACGTCGGCTCGTTCGTGAATTCCACCGCCTTGACCGTGGCCGACGGCGCAGAGTTCGACATGGCCAGCACCCGCTCCGACGTGCGCCCGCTGAACAGCGTCGCATCGATCGTGCTTGGCGCGGAATCACGTTTCGTCGCAACCAACAGGACTACGTCCTTCATCGCGGACGACAAGGCGGTGGTGAAGATGAGGTCGTCCTCAAGATTCATTCTCAAGGAGGGGCTTTCCCAGAGCGTGAAAACCCTCAGCGTGGACGGCGTGCAGGTCGCGCCGGACACGTATACGGGCCAGGGCGGCGCGACGGGAGTGGTTGTCCCGTGGATAGAGGGGCACGGCACTATCGTGGTGGCGCAGCGCGACGCCGGCACGTGGTGGACTGGAGGGGTGGACTCGGACTTCAACAACGCCGGGAACTGGACGGCCGGCGTCCCGACGGAGTCCGTCCCCGGCCACATCGCCCGCTACGGCGAGAACGAGCTCTCGGCCTCCTCGGCGCCGGCCGCGGCGCTTGGAAGCATCGAAGTCTCGAACGAGGCCGGCTCAACGTCGCTTGACGTGACTGCTCCCGTCGCGCTCAACGGCGGGATCGTGAGGATAGGCGCAAATTCCACAGTGCGCGTGGGAGAGGGCGGCGAATGGGTCCAGAACTTCACAGGGGCGGCGTCGGCAGACGGAGCCGAGACCTTCTCGATCCACGACGGCGGGCGCTTCGTCGTGGCGGGCGGATTCGCGTCGCTCACCAACACCACCGGGCGGCTGGACATAGGCGGCAGCCAGGCAGGAGACGAGGGGATGCTTGAAATATCCTCGGGCACCTGCATTCTCACGAAGGCGAGCGGGGACTTCGTGCGCCTCATGAAGCACGGAACCTTGAAGATGACGGGCGGTCTTCTGCAGACGCGCAATTTCAACTCCATAGGGCAGTACGGCGGCACAATCGACCTTTCCGGCGACGCGCGCATCGTGAGCACGTTCGAGGGCTTCGACACCGTTCTGCGCACCGTGACGCTGCGCATGAGCGGAACCTCAGAGTTCAAGTGCGCTTCGGCGTCGCAGAGCAGATGGACCTTCTCCCCCAACAGCAACGGCGAGACGTGCCTTGTGGAGCTTTCCGGTTCGGCTTTGATGAACATCGCCAACGACAGCTTCACCATCGGCAACCGCACTGGCGGCAAGACGATCATAAGAATGCGCGGAGGCTCGAAGCTCTATTCGGCGAACGGGCTTTATGTTGGGCAGGGCAACGGCGCCTATGGCGAAGTGGACATCGCCGACGACGCCTTCTTCAAGCAGGACTACTACGACTACGGCATCGACATAGGGTCTGGTTCCTCGTCGACCAGCGATCCGGCGGTGGGAATCCTCAGGATATCGGGCAATGCGCGCCTCACCACCGGAAGGTCGCCGAACACCGCAACGTTGATGCAGGGGCTCATGGTCGGCAAGGGGACGAACGGCACGTATACGCAGCCTGTCGCGAGGGGGTATCTCTACATGGACGGCGGTGCCATCACCAACAAGAACAACGGGGTGTTCGCCATAGGGGCAGGCTCCGCCGAGGGTCTTGTGGCGCAGAGCGGCGGCGTGATCCATCACAACGGGGGGCGCCCAATCTTCGTTGGATTCAGGGGAGGCAGGGGGACGTACACGATGACCGGCGGCAGGATGGTCGCGGCGAACAACCACGCATTCGTGGGCGGCGCGCCCACGAACATGGTTGTCTACTACATCTCGGCGCTGGCGGACAGGCCTGCGTACGGCACGCTGTCGGTGCTGGGCGGCACGTTCAAGGTTCCGCGCACCATCTACGTGAGCGCGGGCGGGTACGGGACGCTTGAGGTGGGGCCGACGGGGACTGTCGAGGCCGCGTCCTTGTGCCTAACGAACAGCCTGGACGCCGTCAACGGCGTGACCGCCCCCGCGAAGCTCAGGTTCGTTCTGGGGCCGGACGGCTGCGGAATGGTCAAGGCTAGCGGCAGCTGCTTCGTGATGGACGATTCGGAGATCGAGATTGACGCCACCCTGTACAGCGGAAATAAGGGCGTGCCTCTTCTGTCCTGCTCAGCGCTTGAGGGTCGCTTCGCGCCAGAGAAGATAACGATCCACGCGGAGCATCCTGCGCTGTACGGCCTCAGGCAGACGGACAATGGCGTGTACCTCACCTGCTCTAAGGGAATGGTCATTACCTTCAGATGATCAATCGCTCGTCCCCGGACTTGTCGATAAGTTGAGAGGTTGAAAAGTTGAAAAGGTGAAAGGTTCCGTTCCAGAGAGAAAAGGAGTTCCAAAATGAAAAAGATGGTATATGCTATCGCTTTAGTGTCAGCGCTTTCGGCAGGCGGCGCCGTGCCGGAGGGCGGCCTCACCTGGAACCTCGACGCAGAGGGGACGTCGGGCCAGACGATCTCCGGCACGTTCCCCAACGCCGAGGGCGTGGAGGGCTATGCGTTCGTGTCCGCAGGGGGGATGATCTGGACGAACGACGTGGGCCTGACGGGAATTTACGGCAGTCTCGTGGGCGACGAGCTCATATGCGGGAACGCGACGGCGCTTTACGGGAACAACCCCACCGTAACCTCGAAGGGGATCAAGCTGCCTGGCGCCACCGAGGCGCTTGGCCTCACCAACGACTTCACCCTTGAATTCGCCATCAAGATCGGCGCCACGAATCCGGTGTGGTCGCGTATCTGTGAGATACAGCGCGACTACGTGCTCAACTCTGCCGGCACGGCCACGAATGAATCTGCATTCGCTTTCATCTTTCAGACGCCGACCGCCGTAGTGGACGGCACCACCGACCTATACATCCGCATCGATTCGCAGACGAACCATTGGGAGCGCACGGGCGGCTTCAACGCCTCCTACTGCCGCACCA
>CAMOHV010000174.1 GCA_946615275.1 uncultured Verrucomicrobiota bacterium
GCGGCAAGGACGGTCTCAGGGCGTGGCCCTGGGCGCTAGGCGCGGCGGCGGTCGCGCTGGTCGTGTATGCGCTCACGTTCGCAGACTACATCTTCCCGGGCGAGTCTGCGCACTTGATGGCGCAGTGGAACGGCATGGACGCGCTGTCGTTCCCGTCGCATCCGATATGGGGCAAGTTCGTGAGGATGCTCATGGGGATGTCGTTCCCGGCGGCGATGGCGGCGCGGCTGAACATGCTGTCGCTCTTGGCTGGCGTGGTCTCCACGGGGTTGGTGTTCTGGTTCACGGCGTTCTTCGTGTGGCAGACGATAAGCAACGAGGATTCGCTCAAGCACGCCCGCGGGGCGAGCATCGTCGGCGGCGCCATGGCGGCGTTCGCTTTCGTCTTCTCCACCGCCGTGTGGCAGTCCTCCACCCACCTCGACTTCCGCATGTTCGACGTGGCGATGGCGCTCGTGCTCTTCACGATCCTGATGCCGATGGTGCGCTGGCCGAAGATGACGATTCCGCTCTCGATGGTCCTCGGCGTGGCCGTGGCCGCGGGCGTGGTGGAGAGCGTGATGTTCTTCGCGCTCCTGCCGGTGTACGTGATGTCGCTCGTGGTGGTGAACGTGAAGAACGACCGCAAGTGGTATCTTCCCGTGTTCCTGTTCCTGGTGTTCTTCGCAGTCGGGTTCATCTTCGTGTCGCGCTCCTGCACGACGGACTGGCTCGCGACCCAGGCCGCCGCCGCAGGCGGGTACGAGACCTGGGGTGACGCCCTCAAGAAGATGGGCCGCGACTACACCCAGGAGTTCGTGCAGTGGTTCAAGCGCCCGGGCTGGCTGTACGTGTTCCTCTTCACGGTGCTCGCCTTCACGGCCTGCGCGTTCGCTGCCGTGCGGGGCCTCAATAACGAGAGGCGCTGGAGCGTGTACTTCTTCCACCTTGCGATGACGCTCACGTCCATCCTCGCCATCGCGACCCCGCTCGCGCCCGAGGCGCTGATGCAGAAGTGGGGCTTCTCGCCGGTGGCGACGACCACCCTCGCGGCGATGGTGGCCGGTTATCTGGCGGCGTACTGGTATCTCCTCGTGCGCATTCCGCTTCCGGTGATCGAGTTCAAGGAGGACTCCATGCCGCTCGAGACGTCGTTCGGGCGCAGGGCGGCTCCGGCGGCGCTTGGCATCTTCGTGGCGGTCCTCGCGCTCGCGGCGCTCCTCAACGTGATCACGTTCTCGCGCTCGCGCGGCAAGTTCGCGGACGTCTGCGCCGGCGAGATACTCGACCGCCTCGGATCGCGCACGTGGTTCGTCACGGACGGCCTCCTCGACGACCATCTTCGCATCCTAGCCGCCACGCGCGGCCGCGAGCTGAACCTCGTGTGCCTCCACCGCGACATGGACGACGCCTACCTCAAGGAGTTCGGCGCCCTCATCAAGGAGAAGAAACTCACCGCCGGCCGCGCCAACCTCGCGATGTCCATACAGCTCGGCGTGCTTCCGTTCCTGCAGGACTGGTTCATGGGCGACCGCGAGGTCACCTCCAAGGCAGCGATCTTCGGCGTGCCCGACTTCTGGTACATGGCCGAGCGCGTCCCGGCCCCCGACTGCCTCTTCTTCAACGGCGTCAAGAACGCCAAGGATGTTGACGGCAAGAAGGCGAAGGCGGACTTCGACGCTTTCTGGGCCAAGATCGACCCCGTCCTCCACGCCGAGCCCGGCCAGGGCTCGCGCTCCATACGCGAGTGCAAGGACCCCGTGGACGCGCTCCGCCTCCAGCTGCGCCGCCATGTGGGCTTCATCGCCAACAACCTGGGCGTGCTCCTGCAGGACGCCGGCTGCGACGCCGAGGCCTTCGACCTCTACGAACGCGTCCTCGCCAAGATCGACCCCGACAACGTCTGCGCGCTCTTCAACGAGTTCGAGATGGCCCGCGCCGGCTTCAAGGGCGCCGTGGCGCGCAAGGCCGAGATCGAGCGCAAGATCCGCGCGCTGGTGGACGACCCCAAGCGCCGCTACCTCCTCTGGTCCCTCTCCCGCTACTACGGCTACATCCGCGCCCCGGAGATCTTCGCGCGCATGGGCTTCGCATGGGCCCGCTCCGGCCAGACCGGCAACGCCATCGCCCAGGTGCAGCGCGCCATCGACTTCGTCCCCGCCGACCGCCAGGCCGGCCTCCTCAACATGATGGCCGCCATCTACGCGAGCGGCCACCAGGCGCAGAAGTCGCGCGACACCTACGCCAAGGTGCTCGCCTCCGACGCCACCAACCACGACGCCCTCATGGGCATGACCCGCCTGGCCCTCCAGGAGGGCGCGGTGGACGAGGCGCGCAAGTACCTCACGAAGGCCGTGGACTCATCCAAGGACAAGAAGGACGCCGCCGGCATCGAGTGGGCGCTCCTCCACCTCATGAACAACGACCTCGGCTCCGCGCGCATGGCGATGCAGAAGGTCACCGACCTCCAGCCCAAGTCGCTCCAGGCGTGGTCTCTCCTCGCGGGCGTGCTCCTGCAGCAGGCCGACCAGGAGAAGGACGAGAAGGCGAAGAAGAAGATATTCGACGAGCTCGAGAACGTGATCATCCCGCGCATGGAGTCCGTGGCCACCACGCCGCGCGACTACTTCGTGCAGATCACGCGCGCCCTCGTGATGATGCGCAAGGGGCCCACGTTCCGCAAGGCGGCGCGCGACGCCCTCGTCCTCGCATCCGCCGCGCGCCCGGACGTTTCCGCCACCGGCGACATGATCCTCAACCTCGACATCGAGCTGGATGACGGCGAGAGCGCCGAGCTCCACGCCCGCACAATCCTGAGGCGCAACCGCCACGACAAGCTCGCCAACTACGTGATGGGGTCGCTGCGCCTCAAGGACGGCGACTATGCATCCGCCGAGACGTTCCTCATGACGTCCGTCTCGCAGAACAAACCGCTTGGCGCGGCGCAGAACGACCTCGCGGAGGTGCTGCGCCGTCTGCAGCGCTACGAGGACGCGGAGAAGCACGCGCGCGGTGCCGTCCGCACCTCGCCAAAGCTGTACGTCGCGTGGGAGACGCTCGGCTCCGTCCTGCTCGACACCGGCAAGAACCTCGACGAGGCCGAGGAGTGCGTGAAGAAGGCCATAGAGCTTTCCAAGGACGTCGGCAAGGACAAGGGCAAGGGCAAGGGCGAGATCGGCGACATCCGCATGCAGATCACGCTCGCTCGCGTCCAGATCGCGCGCGGCGATCTGGCCCACGCCCGCGGCACGCTACGCACTCTCAGGTCCCGCCGGTCCGAGCTCTCCAACTACGACCGCAACCGCCTCGAAGACCTCCTGCGCGCGGCGAAGATGAACTGATCGCCTCCGCACGCGACGAGATCCCGCAATGAAGCGAACCCTCATCGCCGCCGTCGCCGCCATGATGGCGCTGTCCGCCCTGGCGGCCGGGCCGGGGGCGTTGCGCACCGACGCCGAGGAGGCGCGTCGCGGCCGCCGCCGCGAGGCGTCCTTCAACTTCGGACCGTTCTTCGAGTACAGGCGCGCCGCGTCGCAGGACCGCGCGTCCGGCGAACTGCCGCCCTCCGTCGCCGCCCTCAAGACGTACTGGGCGTTCCGGCCGTTCTACTCGCAGGCGCGCAACGAGGAGCGCGGGGTGGTGGAGCGCGACTTCCTCTGGCCGATCGCCACCTCGCACTCGATGCGCGACGGCATGTGGTGGCGCGCCTTGATCGCATACGGCTCCTCGCGCGACGACGAGCCGTCCTGGACGTTCAACCTCTTCCCCATCTGGTTTTCGGGGCGCGACCGCAACGACGTAGGGTACTGGGCGCTCTTCCCGATCTACGGGACGCATCCGCATTTCCTCTTCATGGACGACCTCACATTCGCGCTCTGGCCGATCTACCACGACTACTCCGTTAAGGGCGTCCGCAGCCGCGCCGTCCTCTGGCCGATCGTCTCGTGGAAGGGCGAGCCGCGCGATGCGGTGGGGGTGTGGCCGTTCTGGGGGACGGCGCGCCTCAGGGAGTCGCGGCACACGTACGTGCTCTGGCCGATAGTGACATGGGCCGCCTACGACGAGGACCGCGACACGTCCGGGAAGGGATGCTCCGGGATGTTCTGGCCCCTCTACGGATGCGTCAACCGCGCAAGGGAGAGGCAGCATCTCATTCTGCCGCCGTTCTTCTCGTGGACGGACACGGCGTCCGCGAAGCGCCTCCGCTGCCCATGGCCGTTCGTGGACGTGGAGTGGGGCGTCCGCCGCGACCGCGTCTCGGTGTTCCCCCTCTACGAGCATGTCGCCGGCTACTCCTACGGCGAGCGCCGGCAGGAGGAGAACACGCACCGATTCGGATGGAAGCTGGTGGAGTGCTCGTCGCTCTCCACCGAATCAACCCGCGAAAGGGTGATCTCGGTGTTTCCGTTCTTCACGTGGGAGAGGCGCTGGACCAAGGCGCGCGGCGCAGGGGGCTTCGCCGCCGAGCCTTCGGATTCGTACCTCAGGGTCTGGCCCTTCTACTCGCGCGCCGAGGCGGGCGGGCGCATCGAGAGCCGCGCCCTTGATCTGATCCCCATCCGCCACTCCGAGGGCTTCGAGCGCAACTGGGCGCCGTTCTGGACCTTCTGGCGCGCCGACACGCGCCCCGGCGGCCGCACGCGCCATTCCCTCTTCTGGAAGATCATCACCTGGCACAC
>CAMOHV010000175.1 GCA_946615275.1 uncultured Verrucomicrobiota bacterium
TCCGAGGGGAGGAGCATGCGGAACTCAAGAGGGACGGAGAAGTAGTCGAACTTGGAATGGATGGCCTGGTTGAAGATGTCCGCGACGAAGGGGGCGGACGAGAAGATGTCCGCCCAGTCCGGCTGGGCCGACTTGCCGCCGCTCAGCTTCATGGCGCGGGCCTGCTCGGCGAGGGCGTAGTCGAAGCACGCGAGGCCGAGGGCGGCGGTGTGGGCGTTGCCCTCGTGCCCAAGGCCGGGATAGGCCTTGTACACTATCGGGTAGTGGAGGTCGCGCGCGGCGCGGAAGAACTTGCGCGAGCGCGCGTAGCCCATCTCGTTCTCGCCGGTGGTCACGCACCAGAGAAGAGACGCGCCGCCCTTCACGGGGAGGTCGAAGCTGCTCGCGATGTGCACGTGCACCGCGAGGAAGCGCCCGGGGCGGCGCAGGGCGAGGCGCTGGGCGTACTGCGCGGCGCCGGAGGCCCCGCACATGAGATAGCCGGAGGCGGGGATTCCGTATTTCCTGACGAAGTAGTCCACGGCGGAGTCCCAGGCGTTTGCGACGAGATCGAAGTTGGAGTCAATGCGCTTTGCGTCGGCGCGGGGAAGATCGTCCCAGTTGCGGGTGGGGTCCCACAGGCTTCGCGAGCCCCATGCGATGACGGCGAGGTTGCGCTCGGCGGCGAACTTGAGGAGCCGGTCGCTTCTGCCGACGTCACCGGAGCGGATCCTCTCGCGCACCTCGATGGGGCTGTTCGCGAGGAGGCTCAGGCAGAGGACGCCGGCGGGCTGGGCGTTCTGCGGAAGGCGCAGGAAGAGGGATATCTGCTCGTACCCCTTGAGCTTGGTCTTGACGACGTGCTCTATGACGCCGTCCCTCTTGACGGCGCAGAGCTTGCGCCACTCGGCCACGAGGGCCTCCGAGGGGAGCCATGTCTTGAGCGTCTTGGCAGAGGCGGAGGAGTGGGCCACGTCTTCGCCGCTGCCGGTATCCATCCACACGCCCGGGCCCTTCTTGCCCAACAGCTGGATGAAGTATCTGCGCGCGAAATCCTCCAGGGCGGGGCTTCTCTCGTGGACGAGGCCGTCGAGCTCCACCCACGTCCACTTCCGCCCCGCGGCGCGTCCGCGCCCATAATAGGAAATGCTCGCGCCCAGGCGGGGATCCTCGGAGCCGCAGGCCACGATGCCCGGGGGGCGCTTCCCCTTGGCGTCGTCCTTCGCGATCTTCGCGCGGCGCTCCTTCGTCTCGAACGACGCCGCGCACCATCCCTTCAGGAGCTGCGGGAAGTGCTCGGCGAAGCTGGACGTGAAGTGCGCGCCCCCCGAGAAGCCGTACATGAACACCGGGATGCGCCCGGCGCCGAGCTTCTTGAGGGCGGACGCCGCCGCCGCGCCGGATCCGGCGGACGCGTCGTAGTAGCCCACCTCGTCGCGAAGGTCCTCCTCCTTCGAGACGAACGTGAACGCCACGAGGATGAAGCCGTTCGCGCGGGCGAAATCGACCCACGGCTTCTCCGCGAGCATGTCGGCGCCGGAGCCGTTGCACCCCGGGACCAGCGCGAGTATGCCGTGCGGACGCCCCCCAGCCGCGGTCGGCAGGTAGTCGATCGCGGCGGTGGTTACGTTGCTGATGGCGGGGAGGTCAAGATGCACGACCCCCGCCGGCAGGGATGCCCCCGCCAGCTGGAGTCCAAGAATGGCCGCCGCCGCCAAGACGGCAGATCGCATCACTCCACGTGGTCCTCTTTGCCGCCGGCGGACTTGCAGGCGGGAGGGGGCGTTACGTCCTGGCCCATGCGCGCGCCGGAGCGGCAGGGGTTGGGCGTGTCGGCCTTCGCGCCCTGGCCGTGGCACTGGTCGGCCTTGCCGTGGCCGTTGCACGGATTGCCGTTCCCGTTCCCGTTGCCGGGGGCGGCGACGAGCGTGAAGTTGGCGAGAGCGCCGGCGGCGAGGATGCCGCCCGCGAACTGTCTGCGTGTCGTCATGTGTTGTCTTCTCCTTTGTTTGCGCCGGCTTCGCCGGCCTTGTGAAGATAGTATGCGCCCTGGCGGATCCACGCGCGCGTCTCCTCGCAGAGGCGGGGCGGCGGCGGGGCGAACGTGCCGTCGGCGCGCGCCACCTCCCAGGGGCAGGGGCCGCCGCAGATGCGGTAGGCCCAGCACTTGGAGCAGACGGGCTCCACCGCGGCGCGCCAGGCGCGCCAGAAATCCTTGCCGCGTCCGGACGGCAGGCCGTCCGGGAGCTCGCCCAGCTTCCAGCTCTCCATCCCCGCGAAACGGTGGCATGGATAGAGCGAGCCGTCCGGCCCCACGGCGCACGAGCCGTGGCACGCGCCGCACCTGAGGCCCACCACGGGGGGATGCTCGGCGGCCGACTGGAAATCGGCGATGTCGTCGAATGGATCGTAGATCGGCGCGCGGCCCGCCGCGCGCTCCTCAAGCATCCAGGGGATCACCTCGCCCTCGATGGAGCGGTTGAAGGCGGCATCGTCGTCTTCGGTGAAGTCGCATGGGCTGGGGAACATCGGGTTGCGGACGGTGCCGAGGACGACGCGCGTGAAGCCGAAGTCGGCGAAGAAGCGAATGAGGCGCATCGCGTCGGGCGCGGGGTGCGCCATCGTGCAGCGCGCCGTAAGCTGTCCGCGCCGCGCCTTGAGGGCGCGCGCTCCGGCGGCGGCGAACGCGAACGAGCCATGCCCGCCGCGCGTGGGGCACTGCGCGTCGTGCAGCTCCTCCGGGCCGTCCATGCTCACCATCAGGCCGAAGTCGTCACCGGAGAGGAGGTCGGCCGTCTCGTCGTCGACGAGCGTGGCGTTCGTGGTGATCGAGAACTCTGCGCGCACGCCGCGCCGCTCGGCCTCGGCCCTGCAGCGCTCCACCACGGCGCGGATCACTGGCTTGTTAAGGAGCGGCTCGCCGCCGAAGAAAGTCACGCGCATGTTCACCTTGGGATCGGCGGCGGCGAAAAGCGCGTCGACGGCGCGGTCGGCCACGTCCTTCGTCATCAGCCCCTTCTCCGGCAGCACGTCCCTGCACGTGCCGAGATAGCAGTATCTGCAGGCGAGGTTGCATCCGGTGGCGACGGAGAGGACTATCGTGTTGCACGGCCCGCCGAAGCGTTCGTCGAGGAAGCTCTCGAACTGCGCGTCGTCGGGGGCGTAGGAGCCTATCGGCTCAAAGAAGCCCTCGGCCTCGAGCTTCGCGACGTCGGCGAGGACGCCTTCGGCGTTCGGCTCGCGCCGGCGGAACTCGGCCTCGGCGGCGTCGGCCGGCATGTCGCGGCGCAGCTCCAGGAAAGCATACGCCTCGGGCGTGACGCGCACGAAGCGGCCCGCGCCCACGTGGAACACGAAACATTCGCCGTTCAGGCGGAAAAGGTGGTACGGCGTCATTTGAGCGGCACCTCCTTCCCGTCCACGCGGCGGCGCACAACGGCGCCGTCGGGGCCATACCACTCCTCCGCCGCCTGGCCGCCCTCGCCGCGCTCGACGCGGCGGTAGACTAGGCGGCCCGCCTCGTCGTACGCGAAGTCGGTGCGCGTCTTCGCGCCGGCGGCGTCTGTCTCCTTCATCCACCTCAGGCGCCTCCAGGCGAGCGGGCCTGACGTGAACATCTTCGACGCCCTGGTGGAGCCGTCGGAGAACTCCTCCACCCTCAGGCCGGTCTTGCGGTCGTTGGAGTAGGATTCGCGACGCCCGTCGGAATGGCGGCGCGCGAACGACGGCTCTACGCTCTCGCTCTTCTCCGGCATTTCTATCGTGTAGGTCCAGGGGCCGCACGTGCGGATGTGGCGCGTGATCGGATCCCACGTCCAATGCACCCTTCCCACGGAGAAGAACGCCTCGCCGTTCTCGCCGCCGTATTCGAACGGTATCTTGCGCCCGCCCACCCAGTCAAGCTCCACGAGGCACCTGTCCTGCGAGGAGAGGACCGCCGCCGAGACGCCCTGCTGCCCGAACACCGTCACCGGGCGGCATGTCGCCAGCACATGCGCCTTGCCGCCGTTGAAGCGGATGTCGATCTTCTGGTCGGGGGTGGCGCCGCGCACTATCTCCATGAGCGTCTTGCCGCGCGAGACGATCTTCTCCGCCGCGCGCCCCGCGTAGCGTATCTCGAAGTCCCCCTCCTCGCACGTCATGCGCACGAGGCGTCCCTGACGAAACGAGAACTCGCTCTTGGGGCCGCCGTCCTTCGGGTCGGCCACCACGCGCGCGGCATCGCCGTCCACGGTTGCCGACCACGCGAACCCGCCGAAGAGAGTCTTGCCGTCGCCGTGCTTCGGCTTAACGAACACCCGCACGAAGCCGTCGGGCTGGTGGAACGCCCAGCGCCGCTCGTCGAGCTGCACGAAGCGCGACTCCAGGGCCGGCACGCTCCACCCCATGCCGAAGAGCGGCGAGCGCTCGGTGCGGGCGGAGCTCCAATAGGCGCTGATCGGCCAGCCGCCGGCGTCGCCCAGCTTGCACACATACAGGGCCTCGCCCCCCGCGCCCACGCCCACATACGGCCCGCGGACGTCCGAGAGGTCCTCGAACGGCAGACTCGTCCCCATCGCCGGCCGGATGGCCGGCAGGAGCGCCGCGACGGCAAGGGATATATGCAGACCAAACTTCATCTGAAATTCGCTGTTGAAGAATTTGCAGACATAATTATGCCAAAAACGGCGGA
>CAMOHV010000176.1 GCA_946615275.1 uncultured Verrucomicrobiota bacterium
CTTGCATCTATTTTCTCCTTGAGAATTCGCCGTCTATTATACCTAAACCGCGCCACGATTTCAAGGGGCGAATTCCTTGAATCCCTACATCCGCCCCTTTCTCCAATGGGCGAGATACTCTATGTTCCCCTTGTCGCGGCCGCGCACCGGGCTTTCCACAACGCCGAGAAGCTCAAGCTTGAGGACGCCCGTGCCGAACGCCGAGACCTCCTCCACCACCGCCTTGCGGACGGCCGGGTCCACCACCACGCCGCCGGGCGCGAGGCCGCGACCCGCCTCGAACTGCGGCTTCACGAGCGACACGATCTCGCCGCCCGGCAGAAGCACCTCCGCCATCGGGGGCAGGATGAGCTTGAGGGATATGAAGCTAACGTCAGTGACGGCGCGCTCCGGGCGCTCCGGGAGGTCGGCGGCGGTCATGTGGCGCGCGTTGAACTGCTCGCGCGACCAGACGCGAGGGTCGGAGCGGAGCTTCCACGCGAGCTGGTTGGTGCCCACGTCCACCGCCATCACGCGGCGCGCGCCATGCTGGAGGAGGCAGTCCGTGAAGCCGCCGGTGGAGCTGCCGACGTCGAGGCAGACCATGCCGTCAACGCGCCATTCCGGGAACGCGGCGAACGCCGCCTCGAGCTTATCGCCGCCGCGCGAGACGAAGCGCGGCGGCGCCTCCACCTCAACTGAGGCCGCCTCGTCCACGGCGAAGCCGGCCTTCTCGGCCACCCGGCCGTCCACCCTCACCTTGCCGCCCATGACGAGCGCCTGGGCGGCCGTTCGCGAGGGCGCGAGGCCGCGCTCGGCGAGGAGGACGTCGAGGCGCTTCTTCATTGCAGGGGCGTCTTGCGGCGTATCTCGCTCTGGGGGATGGTCTGGGTGATGCCGGGGCGTATCTCGAGCGTGAGGCCCTCGGCTGACGCGGAGACCAGCACGCCGCGGTATGTGCCGTGGGTGGTCTCCACCTCGGTGTCTGGCGAGAACACGCGCGGCATGCGGATGTTCACGTCCAGCGACTGCTTGGGATCCACCTTGATGCGGCGCGACACGTCCTGGTAGCCGTCGAGGTGGGCGACTATGGTGTGGTCGCCGGCGGGGAGGTCGTTGAGGAGGAGGACGTCGGAGCGGATGGCGCCCGGGCGCGCCTTGGTGGTGCCGACCGCGCGGCCGTCCAGCGAGATCTTCGCGCCGCCGGGGATTGTGACCACCTGGATGCGGCCGAGGACGCTCTCCATGTTGACGGTCTCGGTGAGGTCCGCGCCGTTCGCGGCGTTGATCGTGCGCACGACGGGGGCGAACCCGGCCAGCTCCAGCTTCAGCTCGCGCGAGCCGGGCTTCACCGGCGAGACCACGACGGGCGTCTTGCCCTGGTAGTTGCCGTCCACGAACACGCGCGCGCCCTCGGGGGTGGATATCACCTTGAGCGAAGCCGGCTTGGGGGCGAGCTGTATCTCAAGGTTGCGCTTCTCTCCCGCGGCGAGGCGCAGCTCGCGCGACTCCTCGCGGTATCCGGCAAGGCGGAACGTTATCATGGCGAGGCCCTTCGGGACGCCGTCCGCGACGAGCGGCGTCACGCCGCGCTCGACGCCGTTGACGAGCACCGTCGCGCCGGGCGGGTCGGTGACGCACTTGACGATCCCGGAGTCGAGCACCAGCTCCTCGTCGCGCACGACGGGCGCGCGGGACGCGAGGCGCACGTCGATGCGCTTTGTGCGGTAGCCGTTCTTGAGGAGCTCGAAGGTGTACGACTCGCCGGCGTTCAGGGTGGTCGCGAGGAGCGGCGTGGTGCCGATCGCGACGCCGTTGTAGCGCACCTCCGCGCCATCGGGCGTCGTGCGCAGCAGGAAAAGGGCCTTCTCGTGCGAGAGAGCCCAGTTCTTCTGGACGAACTCGCCCTCGCCGAGCGTGACGAACTCGTCCGCCGAGATGTAGCCCGGCGCCTGCACATGCACGAGGTGGCGCCCGGCCGGCACGTCGAAGAGCTGGATCGGCGCGGTGCCGCGCAGCTTGCCGTCGATGAACACCTGCGCGCCCTCAGGCTGCACGGTCACGTCGAAGCGCGTGGGCGGCGCCTTCGCCCCGAGGAGGGCGAGCGCCGCAAGGGCTGCGAAAACTAACGAAAGGCGTCTCATCGCGCGCCTCCTTTCTTCTGGCGGTTCTCAACGTCTATGAGCTTGGCGGACGCCTCGGCGTGGCGCGGGTCGCGCTCATCGGGCACCATGTCGCACAATATGCGCAGCTCGCGGCGCGCCGCCGCCCAGTCGCCCAGGTTCACGGCGCGGTCCACCAGGAAGCGCTGGTCGCGGTAGCGGCGGTCGAGCTCGTCCTGCGCCTGGCGGCGCTTCGCGAGCAGATCCTCGTATCCGGCGGGCTTGGGGTTCACGGTGTCGAGGTAGACGACGGCCTCGTCGTACGCCTTGATGGCGGCGGCGAGGTTGCCGTGCTGCACGTCGCGCTCGTTCCACTTGGCGTCGGCGGTGCGCACAGCCTCGGCGCTCATCTCCTGGAGCTTCTCGGAGGAGTACTGCAGCGCCCACGCGCCCAGCTCGTTCTTCGAGAAGGCCTCAAGCTGCTCGCACACGTCGCGCAGCGCGTCCGGCGGCTGCGTGTTCTCGACGGACGTCTCGAACACGCGCGCCCCGCGCACCACCTTGAGGCGGCGGCTCTTCAGCGTGCCGGCACCCACGCCCGACCCGGCGTATTCGGGCTCGAGGGAGTAGAGCGATTCGCCGGCGAAGATCTCGGCAAGGCGCTTGCGCGCGTTCTGCGAGAGCTTCACCGTGCGGGAGAGATGGCGGTTCTCCTTGGGGACGTCCGCGTACTCCACGTGGAGTGAGCCGTCTGCGGAGTAGTCGAGCGCGTAGCGGTAGATGCCGGCGGTGGAGGCGTCGACGCGCTCGAAGGAGACGGAGATGAGCGTGTCCTCGCCGGCCTTCTGGATGGCCACGACCGTAGGGGACTCCTTGTCCGGGTCTGGGGCGACGAACATCACGGCGGCGGCCACGAGGATGACCACGCCTGCAACGCCCCAGAGGAGCCCGCGCCCCAGCCCCTTGCGCCCTTCGGCCTCCGGGAGAGTGGCGTCGCGGCCAAGGCCGAGGTCGATTTCGGTCGGCACGGACTCGGGGACGGCCGCATCCTCCGGCGCGGCCCCCTCGGAGACCGCCCCTTCCGGCGCCACCACCTGCAGGACAGTGTCGCCCGCCGCGACGATGTCGCCTGACGAAAGGCGGCGCGAATCCGCCCCAAGCGGCTCGTCGTTCACGAGCGTCCCGTTGGCGCTCGCAAGGTCGGTGACCCATATCGCGCCGTCGCGCGCCTCGAAGAGGCAGTGGTTGCGCGAGAGCGCGGGGTCTGACACCGCGATCTCGCACGACGACGACCTCCCCAAGCGCAGCCCGCCCTCGCTCGGCACGGTGAACCTCCGCCCCGCGAGCGGCCCCACCGCCACAAGTATCTCTAATGGTCTACTTTCCATGGCCTTTCCTTTTATCTCCCTGCTTCAACTTAATTCTCAATTTCATTTAATTCTCAATTCTCAATTCTCAATTCCCTAGAACAGGCTTCCCGCCGCCTGCGACACAATCGGCCCCAGCAGCACCAGGAACACGGCGGGGAAGATGAAGAGGAGAAGCGGCCCGAGCATCTTGACGGGAGCCTCGTTTGCGAGCTTCTCGGCGCGGTCGAAGCGGCGGCTCCGGAGCTGGTCGCTCTGTATGCGGAGAATGGAGCCGATAGAGACGCCAAGCTCGTCGGCCTGTATCAAGGCGTGCGTGACGCTTTTGAGGTCGTTCTGCCCAACGCGCTCGGACATGTTCCTGAGCGCGACGCGCCGCGGCGTCCCCACCTGGATCTCGTGCGTCATGCGTATTAGCTCCTCGTTCAGGGCGTCGAGCTTGCGAGTGGCGCAGTTGCGCTGGAGCGCGCTCATGAAGTCCATGCCGGCCTCCACGCTAAGCGTGAGCAGGTCCAGGACGAACGGCAGCGCGCGCATGATCTCGAGATGCCGCGCCTTGAGGGCCGACCGCAGCCACATGAGCGGATAGACATACCCGCCGAGGAATCCGAAGAGCGAGAGGACCACCCTGTTCTCCGACACCACGGAGTCCGGCACTAAAGACGCCAGCAGCAGGACAAGCGCGGCCCATCCGCAGCCGAACACGATCGGCACGAGGAACTTGAGCGCAACGAACTCCTCGCCCGTGAGGAGCCCCTCCATCCCGGCGGAGACGATCATGCGGTCCGCCGCCGCGCGCGAGGAGGCGAAGGCGGGGCGGGCGACGAACGCGCGCAGGTTCGGGACGAGCGGCAGCAGAAGGCGGAACGCCAGCGGGATGCGGCGCTCGGTCTTGCGTCCGTCGGCGAGCGTCACATACGTGATCTCGCGCGCGACGGACACCGCGTACGCGGCGAAGAAGGCCGCGCACAGCGCCCACGCCAGGATGATCGACATGGGCAGCAGGTTTGTGTTCATAAAGGTCGTCATAGCGTCGCCTTTGGGCGACACAGTGAATTTTATCAAAATTGCGGTGGAACTGGAAGCGTAAATTTGGTATCATATCCACATTGCTTCCGGGACAGTAGCTCAACTGGACAGAGCGATGGTTTCCTAAACCGTAGGTTGGGAGTTCGAGTCTCCCCTGTCCCACCA
>CAMOHV010000177.1 GCA_946615275.1 uncultured Verrucomicrobiota bacterium
GTCTGTGATTTGCATGGGATAGATTTTACCATATCCCGCGCCGATAGTCACGCCCCCTCGTTCATCATATTTGGGATGTGAAGGCAAAAGAGGAAGAGTTCCTTGCCTTCTGCGGCGGGGAATGGTAAAATAAAAGGGTTTCAAGGCATAATGAAAGGCATGAGATGAAAAAGATATTCCTGCTTGCGGGATTGCTTGCCGCCGCCGCCGCGCTCGGCGTGGAGCGGCCGTGGATAGTCGGCCATCGCGGCGGGCGCCATGAGTTCGACGACAACGCGTGCGGCGCTTTCAGGCAGTCGATCGCCTACGGCATAACGAGCTTCGAGACGGACATCCGCTCCACGAAGGACGGCGAGCTCGTGATAATGCACGACGGCGATGTGAGCCGCACCACCAACGGCAAGGGCAAGGTCGCGGAGATGACGCTCGCCGAGTTCAAGGCGCTCAGGCTCAAGGTCTCCGGCGAGGCGCCGCCCTCGGTCGCCGACCTCGTGGAGATATTCGCCGGGCGCGCGCCGTTCCGGGTTGAGTTCGAGATGAAGGAGTGGAGACCGCTCGCCATCGAGCAGTACTGCGACAAGCTGTACAAGACCGCCGCCGCGAAGATGGCGAAGGGGACGTACATCTTCACGTCCTTCAACCACGACCTGGTGAGGACCATGCGGAAGGTCCACCCAGAGGCCAAGACCGCGCTCATAATCGGGCGCGTCCTGGACGAGAGGGCGATGGAGGACGCCATCGCGCTGGGCGCCTCCGGAATAGCGCCGCTCCTTAGGACAGGCGGAGGCAAGGACAAGGACGGCAAGCCCAGGCCGGTGGCGCGCACCACAAGGGAGATGGTCGCAAAGGCGCACGCCAAGGGCCTCGCGATCTCCGTGTGGATGGTCAACGACGGCGCGGCCTACAAGGAGGCTCGCGCGGTGGACGCCGACACGTGCACTTCGGACCAGCCCGTAACCGTGCTCGCCGCCTCGCGCGCCTTCGACGCCAAGGCCGCCGATCCATCCCTCAACACGGCGCTCTTCCCCGTGCCGCGCCTCCAGAACGACGGCTACAACTGGTTCGCGCGCCACCGCCGCATCCTCGCCGAGCGCCCGAATCTCAAGCCAGAGATCATCTTCATCGGCGACTCCATCACGCATTTCTGGGCCGGGCGCGATTCCATCGGGGACTCTGCCGACCCCAACACCCTTCCGAGCTGGAAGGAGGCGTTTGGCGCGTACAAGACGCTCAACCTCGGCTATGGCTGGGATCGGACGTCCAACGTCTTCTACAGGCTCGCCGACGGCGAGATGGACGGCATGGACCCGAAGGCGGTGGTGATCCACATCGGCGGCAACAACCTCACCACCACGGCGAACTGGCAGGGGAACACGCCTGAGGAGGTGGTGGAGGCGATAGCCAAGCTGGTGGAGACGGTGCACGGCAAGGCGCCGAAGGCGGAGATACTGGTGATGTCCGTGTTCCCGTTCGGCAAGAAGCCGGGCGACTGGCACCGGCCGAAGCTGCGCATCCTCAACCCTCTTCTGGCGGAGCGCATGAAGGCGTATCCCTACGTGAAATACCTGGACGTCCACGACAAGTTCCTCGACGAGAACGGCGTCTACCGCCCGGAACTCTCGCGCGGGGACAGCGTTCACCCCTCCGTGGAGGGCTACAAGATCTGGGCGGCGGCGCTTTTACCGGAGTTCAAACGCATCATCGGACGATTTTAGCGTTTACCCCCTTGCAATGCGGCCGAATATTTGGTATATTTTACACTCGTTTTTGGAAAAACAAGGAAAAAGACATTCATGCCAACTATAAACCAGTTGATTCGCAAGGGGCGTCATCCCCTCGCGACGCATTCGAAATCGCCGGCGCTGAAGAGCTGTCCTCAGCGCCGTGGCGTCTGCCTCGTCGTCAAGACGATGACTCCCAAGAAGCCTAACTCCGCGCTCCGCAAGGTGGCCCGTGTGCGCCTCACCACCGGCGTCGAAGTCACGGCCTACATCCCCGGTGAAGGGCACAACCTTCAGGAGCACAGCGTCGTGATGGTTCGCGGCGGCCGTGTGAAGGACCTTCCTGGCGTGCGCTACCACATCGTGCGCGGCGTGCTGGACTCCCTTGGCGTCTCCGGGCGCAACCGCAGCCGTTCGAAGTACGGCGTGAAGCGCCAGAAGGAAGAGAAGAAGTAAGGAGCCACCATGTCAAGACGCGCAAGAAAGATCGAGAAGAGGGTCTCCGTTGACCCCAAGTACAACTCCGAGCTGATCGCCCACATCATCCGCGTGATCATGAAGGACGGCAAGAAGACGACGGCCGAGCGCATCGTCTATGGTGCCATCGAGAAGATCCGCGAGGAGATCGAGAAGGATCCGGCCAAGTTCGAGAAGACCGAGGGCGAGCAGAAGGTCGCCGTGAAGGATCCCATCGAGGTCGTCTCGCAGGCCATCGAGAACATGAAGCCCAAGGTGGAGGTGAAGACCCGCCGCGTGGGCGGCACAACCTATCCTGTTCCGAGTGACATCAACCCTGTGCGCCAGCTTTCGCTCGCGCTCCGCTGGATGACGACATTCGCGGGTGGCCGCCATGGCATGGGCATGCCCGCCGCCGTCGCCGCCGAGATCATCGACGCCTTCCAGGGTCAGGGCAACGTGATCAAGAAGCGTGATGACGTCCACAAGATGGCGAATGCCAACAGGGCGTTCGCGCACTATGCGTGGTAACCCCCTCAGCTGTTTTTCCAGAGACACGAAAGAAGACCGGCCTTGCGGCCGGTCTTCTTTGTCTATGCAAACATGGCGCCCTATTGCCCTACGATAGACTCGTCGCCAGGTCCAACCAATCTTCCACCGACAGCTGCTCGGCGCGGGCGGTGGACTCTATGACGCCCTTGAAGATCGCGCCCAGCTGTTTGCGGCGGTGTTCGAACGCCTGCTTCGTGAGGCGGGCGAATGTGTCGCGCACGGCGGCAGGGAGGTCGTCGTGGAGGTGGTGGCGCACGAGGCTCACGATCATGGAGCCTATCGTGGGCTGGGGCCAGAAGCAGGTGGGCGGCACCTTGCGCACGCAGGTGACTGTGTAGTCGAGCTGCGTCCATACGCCGGCGAGTCCGCGTGTCTTGCCGCCGGGGCCGGCGGCAAGGCGCTCGGCCACCTCGGTCTGCACGAGTACGGTCATGGTCTCCGGCCGCGCCTGGGGGCGGCGCGCGAGCTCCAGTATGATACGCGTCCCGGCCTGGTAGGGAAGGTTGGAGACGAGGTGCCGGAAGCCGTCGCATGCGCCTGACTTGATGAAATCCAGGGCGTCGCCCTTCAGGACGGCGAGGCCGGGCGGATTGCCGAGGGCCTCCGCGAGGCGGTCGGCGAGGACGGGATCCTTCTCGACGGCGGTCACCGAGAAGCCGCGCGCGAGAAGCCCTTCGGTGAGCACGCCGAGGCCGGGGCCGACTTCGAGAATTGGGAATTGAGAATTGAGAATTGAGAATTGGGCGGCAGCCGCGTCGAGGATGGCGTCGAGGGAATTCCTGTCGATGAGGAAGTTCTGCCCCATGACCTTGTTTGGGTGGAAGCCGTGTTCGAGGCACCACGCCTTCACCTGCGATGGACTCGTAAGGTTCACTTCGCGTTGTCGTTCGGCATCGGGTATTCCTTGACGTAGGCGGCGGCGCGCAGTCGCGCGATCCACTCTTTGTGCAGGCGGCGGCCGATGTTGCGCTTGGTGTTGCGGAGCACCTGGTCGTATGCCTCGGCGAAAGAGAGAGTGCGCGCGGAGGACTCCTCCTCCTTGCGGATGATGAAGGTCCAGCCGTCGAGGACGATCGGATCGGAGCGCTGGCCGGGCTTGAGCTTGTCGATGGCGGCGGCGACCTCGGGGCGGAACTCCTCGGCGGGGGCGACGTCCTTCCAGAGTCCGCCGTCCTTGGCGTGGGAGTCGGCGGAGTGCTTGATGGCGAGGTCCGCGAAGGGCTCGCCCTTGTCGAGGCGGGCGATGATATCCTTTGCGAGGGCGTCGGCGTCGGCGGCTTTTTCGCCGGGCTTGAGGAGAATCACGCGCACAGATGTCTTGGCGCCGACCTTGTAGCGCTCGGGGTGGGAGTCGTATTCGTTTTTCATCTGGGAGGGCGTGGGTGAGAGGTCCTTCTCCACCATCTGGTAGCGCATGGCGCCGATGATCATGTCCTCCTTGAGCGTGGCGCGGAATTCGGTCATCGGGATGCGTGACTCGGCGAGGCTGGCCTCGAAGCGGCTCATGTCGCCATCGAAGCGGTCGTGGACGATTTCGCGGATACGGTTGTCGATGACCCATTCCTGCATGTCCATCTTCTTCTCGGCGGCCTGGGCGAGGACGAGGCGGCGCTCTATGAGGGAGTCGAGCGCGGCCTTGTAGATATCGCGCACGGCCTGCTCTCCGCCGCTGGCGGCCGCGGAGAGTCGGTTGGCGATCTCCGGATTGCGCTTGATCTCGTTGCGGACGTCGTCGAGCGTTATGGCGGAATCGTTCACTTTCGCGACGATTGCGTCGAGGGTCGCCGCCTGCGCGGCGCAGGCGAGCGTGGCAAGAATGAGAGTAGAGATAATTTTCATGGCGAAAAGGATACCAAAAAAAAGGATTCGCGGCAAGGGGGCATTCATACAAATGT
>CAMOHV010000178.1 GCA_946615275.1 uncultured Verrucomicrobiota bacterium
GCGCCCGCGCTGCGACGGCTGCCCGATAGCGAAGTACTGTGTTGGCGGGCGACGCATTTGAGAATTGAGAATTTTGGGCGTCATATTGTCCTAATCCTATTGTTTGTCCTATCCTCCTACTCGTCCTAGGATCGCCCCCTAGTAGAACGGGCTGCCAGCCCGTTCGCGGAATCATGTGCAATCAAGATATGGACATGAGATTTCGTCCGCATGATAATCTCAGATGGCGTTGTCGACGGGCGTTCAACGAGCAAGGCGATTTCATCGGGGGGGCATGCTTTCGAACGTGGGGGAATCCTATGTTTCGCAATGTGAGGCGGATTGCCGCCGGGGCGAATATTTGATATACTCTATTCGCTCTGGCGCATGCCGGACGAAAAGGAGATCGCATGGTTCTAGGCTTGGCATTGGCGGCGACGCTCACGCTGCCGACGTGTCTGGTGGACGAGGTGCGCGCCACCAGCGCGAAGTGCTGCCCCGGGCGGATATGCCCGGTGGCGGAGGTTCTCGTGCGCCCGCAGGTGACGGGCGAGATCCTCGAGGTGGGGTTCGCGAACGGCGAGACGGTGGAGAAGGGGCGCGTCCTCTACCGGCTCGACCCGGTGCAGTACCAGGCCGCCGTCAAGAACGCCGAGGCCAAGGTGGCGGAGCTGAAGGCGAGGCTCAACTACGCCGAGCTCACCGTGACGCGCCACACGGAGCTTGTGAAGACGCGGGCCGTGAGCCAGGACGACCTCGACAACTCGCGCGCCACGCGCGACGCGGCAAGGGCGTCGCTCGCCGCCGCCGAGGCGGCGCTGATCGCCGCGCGCGACGACCTGAACCACTGCACCATCAAGGCGCCCATCGCGGGCAAGCTTGGCTCGACCGCGCGCACCGAGGGCAACTACGTGCAGAGGGGGGATGCGGGCCTTGTGACGCTTGTGCAGACAGATCCCGTGCGCGTCCGCTTCCTCCTCGCGAACGCCGACTACGCGCAGGCGTTCGGCTCCGACGCCGAGCGGATGGCGGCCGACGGGCGCGTCTCGGTGCGCCTCGTCTCCGGCGGGGAGGTCTGCGCCACGGGGCGCGTGGAGTACGTGGAGAACGTCGCCGACGCGCGCACGGACTCCGTGGAGGTGTACGCGCTTCTCGCGAATCCGCGCGGGCGGCTGGTCTCGGGGCAGACCGTGATGGCCACCTTGGAGAACGTGCGCGGGAAGGCGATCCCCGCCGTCCCGCCGAACGCAATCGCGCAGGATCTGCGCGGACCGTATGTGTGGGTGGTGGGCAAGGGCGGCGAGGCGGAGCTCAGGCGCATAGCGCGCGGACCGCGCGAAGGGGAGATGCAGCTTGTCTCGTGGGGGCTCAGGCCGGGCGAGAGGATCGTCGCGGACGGCGTCCACAAGGTGAGGCTTGGCGACAAGGTGGTCTCCGAGGCGCGGAAGGACTGACGGCATGGGCGGGGCGATGGAATCGATGTCCGTTGCGGCGGGGCGGCGCCCGAAGAGCGTGGCCGTGGCCGCGCTGCTCCTTGCGGTGTGGGGCGGCATAAGCCTGGCGCGCCTGCCGGTCGCGGACTATCCGGAGGTGGCGCCGACGCTCGTGAGCGTCTCCACCACGTACTCCGGCGCGAGCCCGCAGGTGGTGGCGGACACCGTGGCGACGCCGATCGAGAACGAGATAAACGCCGTGGACAACGTGGAGTACTTCGACTCCCGCTGCAACGACACCGGCGCATATTCGCTTTTCGTGACCTTCAAGGCGGGGACGGACCCGGACATCAACCTCGTGAACGTGCAGAACGCCGTGAAGCGCGCGGAGCCGAAGCTCCCCGGCGAGGTGGTCCAGCTGGGCATGACGGTGAAGAAGGCGCAGTCGGATTACATGATGCGCCTTGCGTTCACGGCGAACGACCCCGGCGCCGACCTCTATCTTCTTGGCAACATCGTGTGCAAGGAGGTGAAGGAGGCGCTGCAGCGCGTGGACGGCGTCTCGCAGGTGACCAGCTCCACGAGCGGCGAGTACGCGATGCGGGTGTGGCTGGACTCCGCGAAGATGGACGCCCTGGGGATATCGGTGTTCGACGTGCGCACGGCCATATCGCAGCAGAACATCCAGCCGGCGGCTGGGAACGTGGGGAATGCGTTCGCGTCAGAGCATCTCTCCTTCAAGATCAACGTGCGGGGGCGCCTGGTGAAGCCCGAGGAGTTCGAGGCGATAGTGGTGAGGACGGATCCGGCGACTGGCGGGAGGGTGCTGCTGGGCGACATCGCGCGCTGCGAGCTTGGAGTGCAGAACTACGAGTCCGAGCCGCGCGTGGACGGCAAGCCGACGTTCTTCCTCTCGATATACCGCGACCCGGAGGCCAACACGGGCGAGACGGCGCAGCGCTGCCGCGAGGCGCTTGCGGAGTGGATGCCGCGCCTGCCGCACGGGAGCGAGTGCACGGTTGTGTGGGACTGCACGGAGTTCACGGCCGAGCTTGTGGGCGGGATCGTGAAAAGCTCGGTGATCGGGCTTGTGGCGGCGCTCGCGGGGCTGCTTCTTTTCGCGGGCGGGCTCCGCCGGGCGTTCGCGTCGGCGTTGGTGCTGCCCCTTGCGGCATTGGGCACCTTCGCGTTCATGCGGATTGCCGGCTTCTCCTTCAACGCCTTCTCGGGATTCGGGCTTCTGCTGGCGCTTGGCGCGGCGGTTGAGAGCGCGCTTGCGGCGGCGACGGCGGCGCGGCGCGGAGGGGTGCAGACGGTGGCGGGGGCTGTGGCGGCGTCGGCCGCGGTGACGGCGGCGTGCTATCTGCCGCTCGCGTTCCACGGCGGCATGGTGGGGATGATGTACGTGCAGTTCGCGGGAACGCTTGCGTGCGCCGTGGCGCTGGCGTCGATCCTCTCGATCACGCTTCTGCCGGCGGCGACGCGGTCCGGCGGCGAGGGCGTCTCGCTTCTCTGGAGGCCGGTCTTCGCGGCGGCGGGGGGCTTGAGGCGGATATACCTCGCGTGCGTGCGCCCGCTCGTGGCGCATCCGATTCTTGCGATTCTGCTCTTGTGCGCGGCGATTCTGCCGGCGTTGCCGGCGAGGTCGCTCCCCAAGGCGTTCGTGCCGCGCGAGGATAGGGGCTTCATCAAGATAGAGGCGGAGCTTTCGGAGGGGTCGTCGATAGTGCGCTCGCGGCGCCTTGTGGACGAGGTGCATCGGCGGCTGGAGGGGACGCCGGGCGTGGCGGTGTTCTCGTCCGCCGCCGCGTCCTCGCACGTGGGGCGCATCGGCGAGAACCGCGCCGAGATCGCGCTCAGGCTCAAGCCGTGGGCCGAGCGCTACGCCCAGGGGCTCACGCTCGCCAGGATATCCGAGGAGGTGGAGCGCAGGCTCTCCGACATCCACAACGCCGTCTTCACCATCATCTACCCGGCCGCCATCAACGGGCTCGGCGGGTACGGCGGGGTGGCGGTGTTCCTCTGCGCCCTCGGCGCGCCCGACTCCGCGCGCCTCGCGGCCGACGCCGAGGCGTACGCCGACAAGCTCCGCGCGCTCCCGCAGGTGAAGAGCGCCACCACCACGTTCTCAGCCAACTCACCGCAGCTCCACCTCTCCGTGGACCGCGACAAGGCGCAGGCGCTCGGCATCGCGGCGAACGCCATATTCTCCACCCTGCAGTCGAAGCTCGCGAGCTTCTACGTGAACGACTTCAACGTGCGCGGCGGCGCGTACCAGGTGATCGTGCAGAACGACGTCTCCTCGCGCGGCGACGTGGCCGACGCCCTCGACATACGCCTTCCGGGCGCGAACGGCGCGATGGTGCCGCTTTCCGCGATAGGGCATTTCGAGCACGTCCTCGGCCCGCGCGTGATACCGCGCTTCAACAAGCTCCCCAGCGCGGGGATCGTGATAACGCCCGCGGAGGGCGTGACGTCGCTTGACATCGTGGACATCATAGAGAAGGATCCGCCCGACCCCGCGAAGTACGTCCTCAACTGGTCCACGCAGACGTACCAGGAGCGCTCGAGCCGCGGCAAGCTGGGGATGATCGTCGCGATGGCGCTTGCGTTCATGTATCTCTTCCTTGTGGCGCACTACGAGAGCTGGACGCTGCCGCTGGCGGTGCTCCTGCCGTCCGCGGCGTCCGTCGCGTGCGGCGTGGGCGGGCTATGGCTCATGGGGGAGCCGCTCTCCATCTACGCGCAGCTGGGGCTGCTATTGCTGGTGGAGTATCCGGCGCGCCACGCGATCTTGATGGTGGCGTTCGCGCGCCGCGCGCACGATGAGGGGATGTGCGCGAAGGACGCGGCCGTGGCGGGCGCGGCGCAGGCGTTCGGGCCCTCTGCCGCGAGCGCGGGGATATACGCGGCGGCGCTTGCGGCGCTCCTCTTCGCGCACGGGGTGGGTGCGGCCGCGCAGCGCGCGTTCGGCGCGACGGTTGTCGCGGGCGTTGTCGCGGCGCTCTTCGTCGGCCTAATGGTTGCGCCGGCCCTCTATTCGCTCGTCCAGGGCTTCAGGGACTGGCGCGGACACAGGGGCTAATTGCAGAACCCGGCCAGCGCGCAGGGGTTGAGAGCTGAGGATTTTCCGTCTTTTCCCGTTTGCGCCGCGCAAGGGGATGTGCTATCATTATGGCGATTTCACGGCGAGGCGGCCAC
>CAMOHV010000179.1 GCA_946615275.1 uncultured Verrucomicrobiota bacterium
TGCGCCGCGGCGGCGTGCGCAGGCGCGGCGGTGGACATAGACTGCGGACGGCAGCTGTTCGTGGACGACGCGCTAGTGGAGTCCACGCAGGGGATCGTCCGGCATTGGAACGCCCCCGTCAAATGCGAAGACCCATTCGTCTGGCCCGGCGCCGGTGCCGCGCCGAAGACAACCGACGGCACCGCGTCGAAGGACGAGCCCGTCAACCTCACATGCGCAACCGACGGTGGACTCTGGTGGGATCCCGCCAAGCGAAGGTTCCGCCTCTGGTACCAGGCCGACTGGCTTGGCGACATCTGCTACGCCGAATCCCCCGACGGCGAGAAGTGGGAGTATCCCGACCTCGGCGTCGCCCCCGGCACAAACCGCATCTTCGAGCGCGATGTGATCGACTCCTGGTGCGTCGTCCCCAACTACGCCGCGCCTAATCCATTCGCGGACTGGAAGCTCTTCATCTCATCTCCAGGCGGAGCCACAGAGGACGCTCTTTGGACGTCCTCCGATGGCGTCCACTTCAAGTCCCTCGGCGTGGCGGGATATTCCGGCGACCGCTCCACCATGTACTACGATCCTTTCCGCGCCGTGTGGGTGTTCTCGCTGCGCGACTACCGCGCTGTCCCCGGCCGTTGCCGCCGCTATTTCGCGTCGAGCGACTTCGGCGGCGAGAAGTGCCACTGGAAATGGCCGGGGCTGGCAAAGGACAAGAACGCCGATCCGTTCAAGGGATTCCCGGAGCCCGAAGAATGGCTTGTGGCGACGAACGGCCCGCGTAGATCGCTCTACAGCTTCGACGCCGTCGGCTACGAATCGCTGATGCTCGGCGTGATGGAGATCCTGTACAACACCCCCGGGGACAACGGCGACTGCGAGAAGGTAGGCCTTCCAAAGCAGACCGGCCTCCATTTCTGCTTCTCGCGCGACGGCAGGACATTCGAGCCGCGCAGGGACGCCGACATCGCCCCCTCAGGATGGGGCTCCGGCAAGTGGGACACCGGCTACCTTTCCCCCATCGGCGGCATCTGCGTCATCAAGGACGAGCGCCTGTGGTTCTACTATTCCGGACTGCGCGGCGACAGCCTCAGGCTCAAGAAGGGCAAGGCGTGGCGGCGCAACGGCATGTACTCCAACGGATCCATCGGCGCGGCCACGCTTCGCCGCGACGGCTTCGCGGGGATGGTGGCGGATGGAAGGGGCGAGCTCGTCACCACGCCGCTTTCGTTCACCGGGAAGCATCTCTTCGTGAACGCCGAGTGCCGGTTCGGATCGATCGCCGCCGAGGTTGTGGAGCCGGACGGCAGCCCCGTGAAGGGGTTCTCTCGGGCAGACTGCGCCGCGCTCGCCCTGAAGGATTCCACCAAGGCCGAGCTCCGCTTCGCAGGCGGCGATCTATCCGCGTTCGCCGGCAAGGAGGTCAAGATACGCTTCTTCCTCCATTGCGGAACGCTCTATTCGTTCTGGGTGTCGCCGTCGGAGCGCGGCGAATCGCGCGGCTATCTGGCCGGCGGCGGACCTGCGTATCGCGGTCTGCGCGATCTCTGAGGCCGGGAAGGGGGAACGATGGGGTCGCACTTCATGGATCTCAGGGCCGCGGCGGCGCTTCTGCACATGGACCCGCGCGAGCTGAAGCACTTCGCCCAGCGCGGCGAAGTGCCTGCGAAACCGCGCGGAGACGACTTCCTCTTCGAGCGTCGCCTTCTTGATGAATGGGCGCAGCGCCGCCTCGTCTCCCTTTCCCGCAAGCAACTCTCCGGTGAGCACGCCGCCGCCACGGTTGAACGCCGCCGTGCGCGCGGCAACGACTGCCACGTAGCCGAGCTGCTCCCGGAAGGGGGCGTGTCCATGTGCCTGACCGCCCGCAACAGAGGCGGCGTCATACGCGACATGACCGACCTCGCCGACGCCACAGGCCTCCTGTATGACCCCGCCACG
The DNA here is from genome assembly GCA_946615275.1 of uncultured Verrucomicrobiota bacterium. Next base: position 1,930 of record CAMOHV010000179.1, read on the forward strand.
CTCTTCGCCGAGCTCACCGCGCGCGAAGAGGCCGCCTCCACCGCCGTTGGCGGCGGCGCCGCATTCCTCCACCCGAAGTTCAACGACCCGTTCCTCTTCCAGGAACCTTTCATCGCATTCGCCCGCGCCGAGCGGCCTGTGTTCTTCGGCTCGCTAGACGGAGAAGGGACCGATCTCTTCTTCCTCATCTGCTCTCCAGACCGCGCCCTGCATCTCCACATCCTCGCCCGCCTATGCATCCTCGCCCACGGCTCGTCGCTCCTCGACGATCTCCGCGCCGCTCCCGACGAAGAGACGATCCGCTCCGCCCTCAAATCGGCCGAGGACAACTATCTGTCCGCAATCGTCTGACACTAGCCAATGAAACTCTCAATCGTCATACCGACCCTCAACTCGGAACACACGCTTCCGGAATGCCTCGACGCCATCATCGCCCAGTCGTTCCCGCGCGACCATTACGAGATCGTCGTCGCCGACGCCGGCTCCTCCGACTCCACGATCACCTTAGCCCGCGAGAAGGGGGTCGACCGCATTGTCGAGAATCCCCTCAAGACCGGCGAGGCCGGCAAGACGGCCGGCATAAAGGCCGCGAAAGGGGATGTGATAGCCCTCGTCGACTCGGACAACATCCTGCCCGACTCAGACTGGCTCTCGCGCCTCCTGGCCCCCTTCGACGATCCAGATGTCATCGCCACCGAGCCGATCGAATACACCGTCCGTTCAAACGACCCATCCCTCACGCGCTATTTCGCGCTCCTTGGGATGAACGACCCCATCTGCCTCTTCACCGGCAACTATGACCGTATCTGCGGCGTCACCGGACGCTGGACCGGGCTTTCCGTAGCGACCGAGGACAAGGGCGACTGGCTCAAGCTCCGTCTTGCCGCAGACGCTCTTCCCACCATAGGCGCCAATGGATTCGTCTTCAGGCGGAGTCTCCTTGACGGATCGAACTGGGATCCATATCTCTTTGACATAGACATCCTCTACGAGCGCATCAGGCGCGACGGCTCGGTGACTGTAGCCAAGGTGAAGACTGGAATCGTCCATCTCTACTGCGCCCGCTTCGGCGACTTCGTCCGGAAGCAGCGCCGCCGCATCCGCGACTTCCTTTTCTTCGCGCAGGAGAAGCAGCGGACTTATCCCTGGGACAGACAGCGCCGGACTGGAATCGTTCTCTTCTGCCTCTCCGCCGTCACAATCCTGCCGCTCTTCGTGCAGATGTTGTTGGGATTCTTTCGCCGTCCCGACGTCGCTTGGCTCTGGCACATTCCGGCCTGCTGGTGCACATTATGGGTGTATGGCTGGGGCGCGGTCAAGAAGGCACTTGGCTTCAAGCAGGCTCCGGTTGACCGTTCCAAGTGGCAGCGGTGACGCACTCTCATCTTTCTACCGCCTCCCCACTCTCTGCGCATAATGCGTGTTATGTAAACTACGCAATTATCAAAACCGCTCTTTCTACTGGATAAATTGTAGTTACAGTATATTCCGCAAGGGTCTGACCCCATAACCATTAGGGTCTGGCCCCTTGGCTATGGTCCCGTGGCTATAACTACGGCGCGGGGCAATGTCAGTCCATTCGGATCGTCTTCGCAAATTCGCTGAAGAACTCTGGATAGTCGCTCGTGAAATGATCGAATCCGATGTCCCAGAGCTTTTTGTGGACGTCTGCGTTCGTGCCCTGGGTCCATGTGACGGTCTGCGCCGATACGCCATGCTTGTGCATGAGCTCCACCGCGCGTCGAAGGAACGGCGTAGACGGGCAGAAAGGATCTTCCTTCGACAGGTCGGTCCTGACGTGTATCTGCACCTGGTCGATTCCGTCGAAGCCCGTGGCCGACATTTCGTCAAGCCGCTTCTGCACGAACGCCTCAGTCTTTGCGATATTCTCTGGCGAATTGTCCCTGGGAAAATTGCCCAGCCAAACCATCGACCGCCCTTTGGGCGCAACCTTCCGCCATTCGACGACCCTGCGCCAGTTTGGAGAGCAGTAATATGTCTGTCCGACCACCCCGAACTTTTCGGCGAGTTCCGCGATGATCTTGGGCGGAGCCCCCTTCTCGTCCACGTACAGGAGACGTTCCGGGCGTCCCTTCATAGCAGCGAACACGGCCTCCATCGTCGCAAGGCGCGTGGTCGAATACTGCGCTCCGAGATAGGAGCCTGTATCGACGTCGCGGACTTCTTCCCACATGAGGTCCTTTATCTTCTTCGACGCCAATTCGGGGGAGATGCCTCGGCCGATGCGCCTGAGGTTGTCGTCGTGCATTGCAATCGCCACGCCGTCCTTGGTTAGGCGGGCGTCAGCCTCGGGGGCGAAGCCGAGGCCCCAGCACCACAGGAACGTCTCAAGGGAGTTGTCGGGCCTGGACCTCACACCGCCGCCGCGATGGATCTGCGAGCGGAAGAGCCCCTTTTCGCGCGGAATTGGAGCGGGCTTCTGCCATTGTCCGGCTGCAGCGGCAAGCGTCGCAGACATGAACGAAACGATCAGCATTTTTTTCATTGACATTCTCCTCGATGAGCGAGAAAAATTATACACTATCGGACGCCGTTGCGCAAACGGTAATTACCTTAAGTTTATCGTAAACTTCGTTTCTCTTCTATTGCCAAAACTTAGTCAAGCCATGTCCAGAAGTATGCGTAAGCGGCAAGGACGAGACCGATTACGA
>CAMOHV010000180.1 GCA_946615275.1 uncultured Verrucomicrobiota bacterium
TCGGCCTTGGCGAGGTCAATCTTGCCATTTACTGTCTTCGGCACCTCTGCCGCCAACGACACGCCAACGGCAGCAGCCGCGAGGATTGTTCTACACATTTTTCTCATTACATTTCTTCCTTGCCGAACATTTTACCATTTTTCAATCATACGTCAAAAGTGTACGGGGTAGCCCGCATCCGCCTTCGCGCAATGCGCTACGGCGAACAGGAAGCCCGAAGAGAACATTTGTGTTCTGCCTCAATCCACTCATCCAGCTGTTTTTTTGCGCAGTTGGTGGTGACTGTATCGACTCCGCGAGAGAACGCTTCCACCATATCCTTAAAGATGTCAAGTGCGCTTCAAATCGCTGTCGTGGAACGTGTACAGTCGCCCGTCGGACGAAAGGTAGATGTCGCATTCAAAGCCGAACCCCCTTTCAACTGCCGTTCGATAAGCTGGAAGCGTATTCTCTGGCGCATCAAGGGACTCTCCACGGTGCGCGATCAGCGTGGAGTAGCCTGGGGTCGCGGCGGGAAGCTGCAGCACCGAAATTGCGGCGGCTAAAACAGTCATCGCCCGAATTGTGGTTGCACTCATATCGTTAGAGCTCCTTATTTTGCGCCGTATTGCAGATTAAAGCGCGGGCGAATCCCGAAGCAGCAGAACCGGGCCGTGCAGACCCTCGGGCATCGCGGGGGCGTCCGCCTTTGGCGGGCAGATCGTCCAGAACTCGCGCTCTGCCTCGGGCTTCGCCTGGTCCGCGCGCAGCCGGTTGTACCATGTAGTCGTCACGGCCACGCGCACATCGTTGCTCGCCGCAGTCAGGAACTCCGTCAGCTCGCACCGCCAGGGCGGGCACCAGCATGTCGCGGCGCTTCTGCCGTTGACAAACACCTCGGCTACCCCGTAGACCGAGCCAAGATCCAGCCAAACACGCCCTCCACACGCCCCATCGACGGCCACGCGCAGCTCCCTTTCGCCATTGCAGAACGCCAGCGCACGGCGGGATTGGCCCAGACGAGCTGGGGCATCCCGCTTCCCGGACACGGGGTCGACCATCTCCAAGCCGGCCGTTCCAAAACAGACGAACCGCGATTCTCCCCTCTCCAGGTCAAGCCGCACGCGACGTCCGCGGAAAACGACATCTCCGGAATAATCCGAATCGCACGCGGCAATGAAATACCGGTCCTCGCCGTCCACTCGACGATGGTACCACAGAAGCTTCCCGTCGGACGTCGCGACATCCGCCACCAGGCCCTCCGTAGGATCGCCGCCGCGGACGACCCTCGCGCCATCGCGCTCGAGCTCCCCGATGCGCCGGACGCTGTCATCATCCAAATACGTCCCCTCGGGTATCCACAGGACCGCATACTCCATTCCGTCCGGCAGAGCCAACCGCCCGTCCTTGACTGACAGCCTGTTCATCAGCACGTCTTTGTTGACATAGTCCTCCTTGAACCGGTTCCGGAAACCCTCTTCCTTCTCGGACGGCTTGTGCCCAAGGCCGTCGCCAAGGACACGCAGGACATCGACTACCGGCTTCCCCGCCTCAAGGAACTCGCAGCACCGCGTAACGTAGTCCGTGAACGCCGGCATGTGCCTCCACCAGTCCTGGCCGCGGATGAACGGAGTGCCGATGAAGTGCCCGAAGCTCGTCCCTGGGCGCTTGAACCCCACCTGCGGGTTATGCGTATATGTATGGAAGACGAGGTGCGTGACCCCGCGGGCGAAATACCTGTCGACGACAGTCTTGAAGTCGCTCGGCTTCTCGTCCCACGTGAGAGAGCAGTTGGTCAGGGCCTCCGCCGCAACACGCGCACGTCCGTAGACATGCGCCGCGGACACGCAGGGCTTCACGGACTTGAAGTCGTGGCTTCCGACCCCCGTCGCGGCAAACGGACGCCAGAATTCGCACATCGGCACGTCGGCGTATTTCCAGAACCCGACCAGGTCTCCGGCCAGGGCGTCGCCGAACGAGGTCTCGTACTGAACCGTCAAACCGTCGGCATGCGCAAGCTCGGAGAGCCGTCCGTAGTAGTTCTCCTCGACGAGACTGCCTATCAGCCCGCGCCAGTCGCGAAGGAACCGCTCGGTCCGGCGCGGGGAATCCACGACCCAGCCGAAGACGGCGGGCAGGAGAAGCCTGGGATTGTAGCCCGCGCGTGCGCGGAACATCTCGTCAAGGCCATCCGTCCAGTTTTGCCGATAGCATTCCCAGCTGTCGACGACGAGCCCGGCCAGCCGGTCTCTTGCCGGTCCCTTCGCCAGACGCCCGATGTAGTTGGCGTAGTTCGCCTCGATCCCCCTCTTCGACAGCTTCGAGCACTCCCATCCCGTAGCCTCAGCGGGCGCGGGGCCGTTGCGGTGAAGCGCATTGACGTGTCCGATGCGCAGCAGCGTCCATGATCCGCCGGACGGCGGGTTGAACGCCAGCGTTCCTTCGGGCGACATCCCTCCGGTAAGGTCGACGACGCTTGGAGACTGGATCCAGCAGGCCTGGCTCTGGCGCGGGACGCCGCGGTCGACGAGGCCGCGAACCGTCCATCCGGCCAGTCCTTCCCAGTGGTTCAGCCGCGCCCCGGAGAATAGCCGCACGTCTTTCAGCGCAATCGGGTCCTCGTGCCTGACGGAAACCTTCCAGCGGCGCGCCGTCGCCTCGTCGAGCGCAAGCGTCTGCCGCATCCCGCCAGAGCGGTTGTCCTGCCAGTTCCCGGGCGGAAGCGGCTGGTGCGTCACGACCGTTTCCGCGCCGTCGTCCGACAGCGCGCACACCGTGACGTCCGCGGCCGGGTCGTAAGTCCTGGCATGGTTCAACGCCGAGGTCGACGGCAGCTCGACCGTACGCACGCAGACGGGCCGCGCGAACGTGAAGACGCGCACGTCGGAAGACGGGCTGTCGATGCGTTCGGGCTCCAACGCGTCCGGGCTGTCGTCTAAAGGCGTCGGAAAAGCCAGCACGAAGAGGTCGCGGTAGTCGCGGTCCGCCGGACGGTCCGAACCCTTCGCCGGCAAAGGCAGACGGACACTGCCCCCTCCGGCGACGTCGGTCCTGGAGAATACGAGTTCGCGCATCGCGTTCTCCGGCGTGATCCAGGGGCCGCCGCTCATGGACCAGCCCGGGCAGTTCTGCATCTTGAAGCTAAGTCCGAGCCGCCCGCATTCGTCCGCCACATGGGAGATCATGCCGTCCCATTTCTCGCCGAGGCAGGGAATCTGCTCCGGCACGCCCGGCCACGCCTCGGCCTTTCCCATCTGTCCGTGGAAAAGCTGGATGCCGCCGATGCCTGCGGCCTTGACCGCCTCAAGGTCGGCGGTGAGCCCCTCCTTGGAGACGTTTCCGCCGATCAGGTGGAACCAGGTCTCGGGGCGGAACGCATCCTGCGGGGCAGGCGCCCCGCCACCGGTCGCGCCCGCCAGCATGATAGCGGCCACTATGGAAATGCCGTTCGTCCGCAATGTTCGCTTCATGAAATCCGCTCCGCTTCCGTCCGATGCCGCTGGCATCAGGAATTTTCGCCAGCATCCCGGAGGATAGCCGCCGCCCTGGCCGGTATGCGCCCCAGTCCGTCGGGGCCGACGTTGAGAAGATAGTTTGCGCCGATGGACTTGAGGTGCCTGCGCGCCTCGCGGATCGTCTCGGGGCTCTTCCAGTTCTGGTCGGACGGCTTGTAGCCCCAGCTGTCGTTCGTCGTGGCGCACGTTTCGTAGAGCATCCCCTTTCGGTCTTCAAGCGAACGCGGTATCTCGTTGTCGCCGCTCGACGTGTAGTCGCAGACGATGCGGCTGCCAGTCCGTTCACGGGCGGCTTTTCCGATGCGCGAGTTGACCAGGCACCCCGGCTGCAGGCGACGCACCATCGAATACAGGTCAAAGGCCTGCTCGTCCGTCAACGTGTTGCCGATGTCGAACCAGACAAGGCAGATGTCCCCGTACTGGGTGAGTATCTCCCTGACCTGTGGCTTGGCCTTGCCCTCGAAATAGCGTGAGAAGTCCTTCTCCTCCGAATGCGGGAAGTCCCAGTTGTTGGTCCAGTAGGCATGGCCTCCGCCCCATGTCTTCCCCATCTTCTCGCCGCCGCCGTCCTTCTCGTGCCAGTCAAGATCCTGGGAGTAGTAGAGCCCCAGCCTGAGCCCGTGCCTGCGGCACGCCTCGGCCAGCTCCTCGATAGGGTCGCGTCCGAACGGCGTCGCGTCCACGATGTTGAACGGCGACACTCTGGAGCGGAACATGGCAAAGCCGTCATGATGCTTGGACGTGACGACTATGTACTTCATTCCGGCGTCCCGTGCGACCTGTACCCATTCGTCCGCGTCGAAAAAGACGGGGTTGAACGCCTTCGCCAGCTTCGCGTACTCCGCGTTCGGGATCCGGAAGTACTGCTGCGCCCATTCCGCGATGTGGTAGGGCTTCTGCATGATATGCCCCTTCCATTCGCCGCCGAGCAGCGAATAGAGCCCCCAGTGGACCATCATGCCGTACTGCGCTTCCGAAAACCACTTCTTCGCAGCAGTCAGCCGGGGATCCTCGTCCTGCCCGAAGCCCGGCAAGGCGCCGAGCGCGGCCAACGACACGCCGCCCCGGATGAACTCGTTTCGTGTGCAGAACGCTTTTCCC
>CAMOHV010000181.1 GCA_946615275.1 uncultured Verrucomicrobiota bacterium
CTTTGCGCGGCGGCGGCCTTCGCGGCAATCGGCGCGACGAATGTTGTGGTCAACGGTGATTTCTCCCGCGACTTCAAGCCGGCATGGTTCGGCGGCTCGTTCGGCGGCGGCCCTGGGGCCGTCACGCGCGAAACCGCCCCTGATGGCTCGCGCTACGCGCGCCTCTTCAAGGAGAAGGGGCCTGGCGGCACGCAGCTCATCTCCGAGCCGTTCCCCATTCCCGGCGCGGCGCGGGTGCGCCTCTCCATGCGCTACCGCGCGAACCGCTGCCTGGCGTTCCTCAGATACTGCGTGAGGAAGAACGGCAGATGGATCGCCGCGAAGGGGCCGGACGGTTCGGAGGCGTCCATCACCTTCAACCGCCTCGGCGCAACCGCGGAATGGAAGCCGTTCTCGCGCATCTGCAAGGTGCCGCAGGGGCTCGTGGGCGGGGATCTGGGCGCGCGCCTCCAGTTCCAGGCGTATCCCGGCGCGGATTCGCCGGGTTTCTTCGAGGTGGCGGACATCTCGCTGGAGCCGCTCGAAGCGGAGGCGCCGCGCGAGATCCAGCCCGTCTCGCTCGTGGCGCGCCGCGCGCCGCTGGAGAAGGGCTACGGGCCGGTCACGGGCCATGTGGAGAAGTTCTCGCTGGAGCGGAGAAACGGCCTCATCTACCGCGACGGCAGGCCGTTCTTCTGGGTGGGGTTCGGGTCAGACACCGGCGCGGGGATGTCCTCGCCCACGGCCCTCTGGCTGGCGCGCCTCCAGGGCGTGCGCTTCATATCCACGTTCGACGAGACGTCGTCGGGCGTGCGCAAGATCGACGATGCGCGCTACGAGGTTTATCCCGTGCGACATCCTGGATGGGTCTCATGGCAGCGCGAGGCGAACCGCCTTGGGATGATGACCGAGCCGCATCCGCTCACGCGCTGGAGCAAGGATGGGGCGCTCGGCAGGTTCTGCGCGGAGCATCCGGAGTGGAAGGAGGTCTATTTCCGCCTGGGGCACTACCTCTCCGTGGACACCGGGAGCGCTCTCGGGCGCGACATCATGCGCGCGCGCCACGAGCAGTACGTTGGATACACGTGGCCGTGGTCCGACGGCAAGGACTACTGCGAGATAAACCGCGAGCCCGGGCCCGAGAGCTGCAACGCGCGCATGCGCGCCGCGTTCCGCGAATTCGTCCGGGCGAAGTACGCCGGCGACCTCGCGCTCGTGAACGGCGTGTGGCGCACGGACTTCGGGCGCTGGGATGACGTGCGCCCTCTGCACCTAGACGTCGCCGAGCTCGCCGACCTCTCCCGCGCGACTTCGCTCCGCCGCCACATCGCCTCCACACGCCCCGAGCACTACTACGACTTCCTCCGCTTCATGCAGATCGACGCCGTGATGCGCGCCACGAACGAGTTCGCCGATGTGAAGGGCGTCGCCCCGGGGATGCCCGTCACCATCGACGTGCGCGGGCATCAGGGCTACACCGACGGCTACGTGGCCCTCGACCCCGAGCAGATCGGTCCGCACGAGGACATCTTCCACCTCCACTACGGGTATGGCCCCACGGCGGTGGTCTACAACAAGTCGCCCTGCCACATACCAACGCTCCTGGAGCAGACGGCCTTTCCGCTCTTCAACTACAACTATGTTCTTTCGTCCACCGACAGGCCCGTCGTCAACTCCGAGGACATCGTGGCGCGCACGCTCCTGCCCGGCTCCGACGGCGAGGCGATGCGCGCGAACGACCTTGCGCAGCTCCATGCGCGTCCGTGGAAGTTCCGCATCGAGGAGCAGGGCGAGGACGGCGTGGCGGCGGGATGGTTCAAGCCGGAGTTCGACGACGGCGCCTGGGGCGAGGTGGCGGTGCCCGGCGCGTGGGACGAGCAGAATGCCTACAAGGGCAGGAGCGGAATCGGGTGGTACCGCGCGCGGTTCAAGGTGGAAGGGCGCCTCAGGGCCGACTTCGCCGACGGTTCGCGCAAGTTCCTCCTCCACGGCAAGGGCGTCGCCCAGCGCGGCACCGCGTGGCTGAACGGCGTGAAGGTGGGCGAAGTGCGCGGATGGGACGCGCCGTATTCCCTCGACGTGGGCGCGGCGCTCAGATACGGCGGCGAGAACGAGCTGGTATGGCGCGTGGAGGGGACCGGCTACCAGAACGGGCTGCGGTTCTTCTGCCACGTGCTGCCGCACGACAGCCTCAACCATTCGCGCCCGTTCGGCGAGAAGCAGTACGCCGCGATGCTCTGGACGTACATGATGCGGGGTTCGTCCGGCGTGCTGGTGTGGAACTGGCAGCTTGGCGACGAGCTGAAGCCGTATTTCCCGGGCATTGTCGCGCCGCTGGAGCGCGCCGCCGCAGTTGCGCTCGAGGATCTGCGCTCGCGCCGCTCGAAGGTCGCGTATCTCTACGGCTTCCTCTCGCAGCGCGGGCTCCCGGCCTCCACAGAGAAGCGCCTCGCGGAGACGATGGCATGGTACGATGCGATAGAGTTTCTCGGCACGCGGCCTGACGTGGTGGGCGAGCGGACATTCCGCAGCCGCGTGACGCCAAAGACGCATCCGCTGCTTGTGGTGCCGGAAAGCGCGATCGTGGAGGATGAGACGTACGAGCATTTCAAGGAATACCTCGCGGGCGGCGGCACGGCCATAATCTCCTCCAATTCGCTCGTGAAGACATTCTCCCGCTATCGCGCGACGGACGTGCGCTCGCTTGGCGGGCGCCTCGTGGTGTGGCCGCAGGGCCTCGGGCTCCAGGAGCTTATGGCGCGGCTGGAGAAGTACGTCCCGGCGCCCGAAGTGAAGGTGGCGAGCGCCGAGACGCGCGAGCCCGCCTACATCGAGAGGATGCTCGCCGGCGGCGCCGACGCGAAGGTGCTGTATCTCTTCAACTGGGGCGGATTCGACCATCGCCTTGAAGTGGAGCTGCCGCCGGAATTCAACGGTTGGCGAGTGGAGAGCCTTCGCGGGGAGTTCGCGCGCGGGCCGAAGACCGGGCGCCTTGGCGTGACCGTGCCTTCGCAGGGGCCGGCAGCCTGCCTCCTCATCCACCCCGGTTCGTCCCCAAATTCTCAATTCTCAATGCTCAATGCTCAATTCCCCAAGCGCCTTCTCGCGCTCAACGAGAGGCCGGCCGCCGGGGATCCGCGTCCGCGCGTCCTGTGGGCGCGCGAGCGAGCGTACTTCCCGTATGTCCTAGACCGCATCGACCACTTCGGCTTCGCGAGCGACGAGGTTCCGCCGCAGGAATGGACGAGCGAGATGCTCTCCCGCCACGCGCTAGTCGTGATCCCCGAGACGGAAAGCCGCTTCTACAACAAGGCGTTCACCAAGGAGAGCCTCTCCATGCTGGAGAAGTGGGTGTCCGACGGCGGATCTCTGCTCGTGATGGGCCACAGCGCCGGGACCATCAACGCCTACGGCGGCGTTCTGCGGAGCGTGGCGAACCGCTTCGGCCTGAATGGCGAATGGCGCTCGCCGGCGAAGGCCACGAGACACGCGACGTATGGCGACGCATGGCAGATACTTGCGGAGATTGGCGCGGCGGCGGCCGCGCGAGAGCCGGAGATCCTCGACGGCGTATCCGCCGTCTCGCTGTACACGCTCTCCCCGATGAAGAACTGCGCGCGCGGCGCCGCGAGGGGGAACGTGCATCCGGTGGTGGAGATCCCCGCGGACGCCGAGGTCCACCCAGGTTTGATCGCCATGGGCGCGGTGCGCCACGGCAAGGGGCGGGTGTTCGTCTCGGCGGACACCATGTTCTGCCAGCCTCACCGCATCGGCGAGGCCGACAACGCGGCGCTTCTCCACAACGTGGTCGGCTGGCTGCTCCATAGGCCCGTCTACGCCTCCAAGCGTTCAGCCTTCAAACGCAATCTTTTCCTTGATCCATGACGCACCGCTTTGCCGGTGCGGAGCTGATGCGCCACGCCGGGGCGAAAATATGGTATAATTGCGGCATGAAAAAAAACATGCCTGCTTTTGCCGCGGTCGGCCTCATCTGCGCGATCTCCGTGCAGGGGGCGGTCTTCCACGTCTCCGTAGAAGCGCCCAAGGGCGGCGACGGCTCCAAGGACCGTCCGTTCGGATCGCTTGCCGACGCGGTCGCGGCGGCCCGTAAGGCGCCGGGGCCTGACGAGATCGTCGTGGCCGACGGGCGCTACTTCATTGAGAGCAAGATATCCCTTGGCCCGGACGACAGCGGCCTCTCGATCCGCGCCGCCAGCCCCGGCAAGGCCGTCATCACCGGCGGAGTGAGGATAGGCGGCTGGACGAAGGAGCCAGATTCGCCTTTCTGGCAGGCGGACATCCCCGAGGCCCAGGGCGGGAAGTGGTTCTTCCGCGCGCTGTTCGTCGGCGGCAGGCCAGCCAAGAGGGCCGTCTACCCCGCAGGAGGGAAACGCCTCCAGAACACGCGTCAGTGGAAGGTGCGCTGGATGAGCACCGTGGGCAACGGATGGGAGCGCAAGCCCACGGCGGAGGATCTGGGGACGATGCCGTACAAGAAGGGAGATCTGCCGCCAGGGTTCGACTGTGCGTCGGCGGACGTCCGTGCGTACCACTCCTGGGACGACTCTCTGGTGCGCGTCCTTTCCAACGACGTGGAGAACTGCGTTCTCCA
>CAMOHV010000182.1 GCA_946615275.1 uncultured Verrucomicrobiota bacterium
AAAATGCTCAACCGTCGTCAGTTCCTCGGCACGTCCGCCGCCTTCGCGGCGCCGTTCCTCTTCCCCGGCTGCTGCTCGTGCGGCGGCGCCTCGGCGCGCAAGTTCGCCGCGAACGAGCTCGTGAACGTGGCCGTGATCGGCTACGGCCGCATCGCCCACACGATGGACGTCCCGAAGACCATCTGCCTCAAGGACCTCTGCCGATTCGTGGCGGTGAGCGACCTCGACTCCAGGCGCCTCGAATACGGCAAGAAGGTGATCGAGGAGAAGTACGCCAAGATGGGCATCAAGCAGCAGATCCGCACGTACGGCGACTACCGCGAGATGATCGCGGACCCGTCCATCGACGCGGTGATGCTCTGCATCCCGGACCATCAGCACGCGATCGTCGCGACCGACTGCCTCCTCGCCGGCAAGCACATCTGGCTCCAGAAGCCCTTCGCCCAGACGATCCAGGAGGGCCGCGTGATCGCGAACGTCGCGAAGCTCAAGAACCGCGTCGTGCAGGTGGGCTCCTGGCAGCGCAGCGTGATGCAGTTCCACCGCGTGTGCGAGCTTGTGCGCAACGGGCGCATCGGCAAGGTTGCGCGCGTTGAGGTGGGCATCGGCCTCGACAAGTCGGGCGGCTGCCGCACGCCCGAGCCCGTCCCCGCCAACCTCAACTACGACGCCTGGCTGGGTCCGACGGACCCGACGGCGCCCTACAACTGGACGCGCGTCCACACGCAGAAGCTCGAGCGCATCGGCGACCGCCCGGGCTGGATACAGCTCGCGCCCTACGGCTGGGGAATGATCACAAACTGGGGCGCGCACCATCTCGACATCACCGCGTGGGGCCTCGGCGCCGACCCCGTGGCCGTGCAGGGCACGTGCGAGTGGATGGACCTCTCCGGCGACAAGCTCTGGAACGTGCACACGCACTACGACCTCCACTACTCCGTGGCGGGCGCCGACGTGCATGTGTGCGACAAGTTCCCGATGGGCGTAAAGTTCATCGGCGAGAACGGCGAGTGGCTCTACTGCATGCGCGGCGCGGCGAAGGTCACGCCAAGCGACCCGGACGTCCCGTCCAACGGCAAGATGAAGCCGCTCATGGCGTCCAGGAACAAGCTCCTCGAGCCGATCGCGGACCCCGAGGTGAAGCTGCTCACGTCGAGCGACCACTGGAAGAACTGGATCGAGGGCATCCGCCTCGGCGATCCCGCCCACACGGTGACGAACGCCGAGGGCGGCCACCGCTCCACCGCGTTCTGCTCGCTCGGCCGCATGTGCATGGAGCTTTCGCGCGGTAAGAAGGACGGCGGCTCGCTCTCCTGGGACGCCGCCAAGGAGTGCACCGGCAACCCCGAGGCCGACAAGATGCTCGCGCCGTTCGCGCGCGGCAGGTACGACCTCGCCATCTCCCTCAAGGCCGCCGGCCTCGACCCCGAGAAGATGATGCACACGTGAGGGGCGCGCGAGCCATAGCCGCGCCGGCCTTCGCGCTGGCGCTGGCCTGCATGCCCGCCGCCCACGCGGCGGGCTATGTATGCCATGGCGTCGAGTCGGGGCGGATACGCCTTGAAGGCGAAGTCGGGCGGCGCATCGCCGCCACCATAACGAACAACTTCCTGAAGCTGGACGTCGCGCGCGACTTCCTGCCGGCGTTCCGGCGCAAGGGGACGAAGCCGGACGATGTGCTGGGGATTTGCTCGCTCGTAGAGTCGGCGGCGCTCTTCGCCGTCTATTCAAAGCGCTCCGACGTGCTGGCGGCGAAGCGGTCCCTCGTCTCAGCGGTGATCGAGGCGCAGTCGCCCGACGGATACATCGGACGCTTCGCCCCCGCCGCGCGCCTCGTGGAGTACGGAGACATTCCGGAGTGCGCCGCGCTCATCCGCGGCCTCGTCCGCGACTGGGAGCTATTCGGCGAGACGAACTCGCTCGCCGCCGCGCGCCGCGCGGCGGACTGGATCGCATCCCGCTGGACGGACCTCCCCAGCGACTGGGACCAGGGCCCCGCCGGAGAGCTTCTCTTCTGCGACGGCCTCGCAGGCGCCATGCTCCGCCTCGCCGCCGCGTCCGGGGACGCACGCTATCTGCGCTTCTGCCGCCGCGAACGCCACCTTCAGGACTGGAACCGTCCGATAGCGTGTGGACGCGGGCATGGCCTCGACGGGCACGTCGCCGCATGGCTCGGGCAGTGCGGCGCGCAGATGTCCCTCTTCTCCGCGATGTCGCACGGCGACGCCGACGCGGCCACGCTTCTCGAGCCTTCCGCAGCCGTGCTCAAGTTCATCCTGCGCGGCGACGGCGCCGTCGTCACGGGCGCGCTGGGGTTCTGGGAGTGCTGGAACGCCGACCAGGACGGCGGCATCGCCTGCGGCGAGACGTGCGCCACGGCCGCGTTCATGTCGCTCTGCGACCAGTTCATGCGCCTGGGGCCGAGGGCTGTCTTCGGCGACCTTGAGGAGCGCGCTCTCTTCAACGCGCTATTCGCCGCGCAGAGCCCGGACGGCCGCCGCATCCGCCGGTTCGTCCCCCTCGAAGGCCCTCGTTTCTATTCGTCCTCCGACCACGGCTGCTGCCCCGCCGCGTTCCGCCGCATCATGGGCGAGCTCCCCAACCACTTCTACTACGCCGACGACTGTTCGCTCTACGTGAACCTCTACTCCGCCTCCGAGGCGGAGATAAAGGTGGGCGCGCGCACGGTCCGCCTCCGCCAGGAGACGACGTATCCATCGGGCGACCTCGTTAGGATAACGGTGGAGCCGGACAGGCCGGACGCCTTCGCGCTCAGGCTGCGGATACCGCACTGGTGCGACGATGCGTCGGTGAGCGTCAATGATGTGCCTACGCGCGGCCTGCCGTCGGCGGGCGGGTTCTTCGCGGTGCACCGCACGTGGCGGAAGGGGGACGTAGTTGAGCTGAGCCTCCCGATGTCGGTGCGCGCCGTCGCGGGCCGCCGCCGCCAGAGCGGACGCTTCGCGCTCATGCGCGGCCCGCTCGTCTACGCCTTCTCACCGAAGCGCGCCGCCGCCGACAAATCCCTCCCTCCCGAGAAGAGGAAGGTGTTCTCGCTGGAAGTCTCGGCGCTCGCGGACATCCTTTCCGCCGACTCGTCCGCCGCCGACCTCTTCGACAAGCCCGACGCCACTGTGCGCCCCGGCGGCACCTGCTGCGTGATGCCCGTGGCCACCGACGGCATGGCGCTCGGCGCGCGCTCGCCGAACGCCGCCGGCGATCTTGTGGACGATCCATCGACCGTGCGCGTGCGGCTGTGTGAGTTCGCCGACCCCGACGCCGCCATGACTTATTTCCGCCCGAACGATCCCGCAGACCCTGAGGACGACGAGCTCTTCGAAACTGGGCGGTAGGATTGGACAAGAAGGAAGGAAGAGTGCGAAATGAAAACAAGAGTATTCATTGCTGTGTGTGCGGCGGCGTGCGGCACATGGGCGGTGGGTGTTAAGCCCGCGGAGCCGAAGAATGTGCCGCCGTTGATGAAGACGGCGTCGGGCGAGAGCGTGACCACCGTGGAGCAGTGGGAGAAGACGCGCAGGCCGGAGATACTGGAGACGTTCCAGAAGAACGTCTATGGCGTTCGCAAGGTGGAGCGTCCGGCCGATCTTGCATTCGCTGAGATCGCGCAGCCAGAGGAGTGCTTCGGCGGCAAGGTGGTGCGCAAGCGCGTGCGAGCCACGTTCTCGGGGCCTGGCGGGAGCGGCCGGCTTGAGTTCTCGGCGTGGATCCCCAGGAGCGCGAGGAAGGTGCCGGCGTTCGTGCACATCGCGCCGCGCCCCGCCGAGACGGCGGCTGATCCTGAAGGGCCGCGGCCGACGTATCTCCTGCCCGTGGAGCGGATAACGGGGCGCGGCTATGCGATCGTGGCCTATTTCAACTATGAATCCGCGACCGACTTCTTCGGGCCGATGGTCGCGACCGGGGGCGTGTTCAGGATATGGGGGCCGCAGGACGCCTCGAAGCGCGGGCCGTCCGACTGGGGCATCCTCTCCGCGTGGGCGTGGGGCGCGAGCCGCGTGATGGACTGGATCGAGACGGAGCCGCTTCTGGACGCGAGGCACGCCGCGGTGGTGGGGCTTTCGCGCAACGGCAAGACGGCGCTCTGGGCGGGGGCGACGGACGAGCGGTTCGCGCTCACCGTCTCCTGCTGCTCGGGAATGGGCGGCGCGAAGCTGAACCACATCCGTCTGGGGGAGTCCGAGAACATGGAGCGGATCATGAAGCCTGCGTGGCGCTGGTTCTGCCCGAGGTTCGCGGAGTGGATCGGGCGCGACCGCGAGATGCCGTTCGACCAGCACTGGCTTCTGGCGCTCATGGCGCCGCGCCTCCTGTACGTCTCGAGCGCGGAGGAGGACGCCTGGGCGGGGCCGCGCGGCGAGTTCGCCTCGGCGAGCCTTGCGTCGCCGGCGTGGGAGCTGTACGGCAAGGCCGGGCTTGTGGGCGCGGAGTTCCCCAGGTCCAATCTGCCGCTCCAGGCCGGCAACATAGCTTACCATGTGCGCACCGGGGTGCATGACATCACGGAGTACGACTGGGACCGCTACATGGACTTCGCCGACGGACACGGATTCCGCCTCGGCGGA
>CAMOHV010000183.1 GCA_946615275.1 uncultured Verrucomicrobiota bacterium
TCAGGCCGATCCACTCGTCGAAGTAGGTGTACTGGACGGTGTAGCGGTCGTTCGGAGCGCCGTTGTGGTAGACGTTCGGGCCGAAGCAGTCGCAGGAGAGCATGCCCTTGTCGCCTGTGATGGTGAGGTTCACCTCCATGCGCTTCGGGAACCGCTCCCAGCCGGGGCCGGGAACTTTCAGCCGCTCCTCGAGACGCGACCACGACGGGTCGAAAAGAAACGCCGTTCCGTCCTTCAGCTTGCCAACGGCCATGAGCATGTCCTCGACCTTCAGCTCCTTGCGGAGGTTCGGCGCGACTTCGGCGTAGATGTAGTCGAAGGACGAGCCCGTCAGGTGGCGGATGAGGTCGAAGATGTGCGGGTGGTCGCACAGCGCGCCGCCGCGGAAACGCCTGTCGCCCGGCTTGAGCGGAACGACCTTTCCGAAGCTGGCCTTTGGATCGCCCTGCCACGGGAACGCCCACACCGGAGAAAGCGTGATGTTCGTCGCCTGCACGGCCTGGACTTTTCCGATCGCGCCTTCGTCGATGAGCTTCTTGAGGCGGCGCACCACGGGATTGTAGTGCATCTCAAGCTCGATCTGGCAGACGATGCCGGCCTTGTCGACCATTTCGATCATCCTGTCGTACTCGTCCATGTCGAACGTGGGGATCTTCATGGAGAGAATGTGGATGCCCTTCTCGGCGCACCACTTCATCTGCTCGTAGTGGCGGTCGTTCGCGGAGGCGATTACGACGGCCTCGATGTCGGGATGCTTGCGCAGCATCTCGTCCGGATCCAGATAGCACGGCACGCCATTCTTGTAGAGCTCGTAGACCTTCTTCGCGTCCTCGTCCTGCGCGCACGCGGCGACCCAGTCGAGCTTCTGGTTGTCGAGAAGCGTCTGGTAGTACTTGCGGGTATGGCCGTGGGTCATGCCCATCATCGCGATTTTCACCGGCTTCATTTTATCTGACCTCCTTCGCCGCCTTGGCGGCATCTGCCTTGAAACATAGCGCGGCGGCCTTGCGGGACGCCTTGTCAGCGGCCTTCCACTCCGCGGCGAGCTTCGGATTCTGCAGCAGCGCGAACGCCGCGCGGACGTTCCATATCTCCTCGTACGTCAATCCGAAGAGCTCTGTGTCCACGTCCGTGTACTCCGCCACGCCGGCCGCGTTCCAAGTGCGGATCGAGGCGTGCGGCGTGTGCGTGTCGATCGTCTGGTCGGACGCGACGCCGCGCTGGGCGATTATCTCGTGGCGGTCGTACGCGGCCGCTCCGCGCGGCAGGCCCGTGGAGACCTCGACCGACGCGTTGACGTCGTTCGCGAGCTTCACGAGCGCGTTGATCGCGGGACCGTTGGCGACGGCCATCACGCGCACCACCTTCGCGCCGCCCAGATAGGACGCGACGTCGAGTTCGCGCGCGAGCATCGCCTCCGCGTCCGCGCCCTTCGGGGCGAACGACGCGAAGCGCAGCGTGGAGACGCCTTCGAGCGTCCCGTCGGTCGCCATCTTCTTCAGTTCCGCGATTTTGCGCTCGACGCGCTGCGGCATGAGCGGAACGGCGCCTACGAAGCACCGCCCGTCCTTGAGCGTAATCGCTCCCTTCCCCGCGCCGTACTTGTCGCGCAGGAAGTCGAGCGCCTTGTTCATCTTTTTCAGGTTCATTTGTTTTCCTTTCAGATTCCCGGCACACCTAGCGTGCACGTGTATTGTATCATATCTTGCGCCGCCGTTCAACCGCATCGGCGCTCCACGGTAAAGTAGTTGCGGTTGTTGGCGCGGCGGTAGGAGACGGACGAAGCCATCTTCTTCACCATCATGATCCCAAGCCCGCCGATGGGGCGCTCTGCCGCGGGGAGCGAGGTGTCTGGATCGGTGCGCGACAGCGGATCGAATGGTGCGCCGTCGTCCACCAGCGTCATCTTCACCCCGGCCGGCGCCTTGACAATCTCCAGATCCACGTCGAATCCGGACGCGCCGGAATGCTTGACTATGTTGGACGCCATTTCGTCGAGAATCACGTGGAGCGCCGGCGACATCGCCCTGATCCGCTCAACCTGTTCCTCGTCCAAAGACGTCTGCCCTCCCTCCTTCATCGCCAGAACCTCGTCAAGATACGCGGACGCCGCCGCGATGCCCTCCTGCGTCGGCGGGAACGTGCGCACGAACATGGTCGGGTTCGCAAGATACCTGATCGAGAGAACGGTCAGATCGTCCGCCTGCGCCGTCCCTTCGGCGAAAGCCGCCACCGCCATCCTGACCACGGCCGTCGCCGACGCAGGCGAGGCATCGTTCCAGCGGGCGGCCTTCAGCGCGTCAAGGAGGCGTTCCTCACCGAACAGCGCGCCCTTGGCGTCCGTCGCCTCCGTCACGCCGTCCGTGTACAGAAAGAGCGAGTCTCCTGGCGCAAGGCGCAGGCTGAATGACTTGTAGCGGATCCCGTCCATGAAGGCGAGAACCGGCCCCGATTTCTCCACGACCCATTCGACGGCGTCACGGCCTCTGACCTTCGCAGGCGGGTTGTGCCCGGCGTTCGCGAACGACACGACGCCCGTTTCGAGATCGAGCACCCCCACCCATGCCGTGAGAAACATGTTCGCGGGGTTGTTCGCGCACAGATCCGCATTGACCATTGTAAGCGCCTCCGCCGGATCGTTGTGGGAGAGGAGCGTGTCCTTGATCAGCGTCTTCGCCGTCATCATGTAGAGCGCGGCGGTCACGCCCTTCCCGGAGACGTCTGCCACAAGAAACGCGACATGCGTCGTGTCCAGCATGAAAAAGTCGTAGAAGTCGCCGCCGACCTCCTTTGCGGCCTGCATGGAGGCGTCGAGGGAGAAGCAGGTGTTATCCGGCAGGGCGATCGGCAGTGCGGAGTTCTGGATGGTGGACGCGATGGTCATGTCCCGCGTCCGGCGCTCGTCCTCCGCGGCGTAGAACGCCTTGAGCCTGGCGGCGTCGTGGAAGATGCGGTCCATGAATATCGCGAATGTGCCGAGAACGGCGAGCAGAAGCACGGCGAACACCGAAACGAATATCGTCCGCGTATCGTAGAACTCCCTCTGCGGAAGGACGGCGACGAAGCGGTGGCCGCCGAAAATGACGTCTCTGCAGTAGCACGTCTCGCCAAAGATGCGCTGCTTGAACGTCTTGCCATAGTTCCTGCCGTCCGCGACGACCTCGTATGGCCGCGAGGCGGCGGCGTCGAAGCCCGTTTCGCTGAGCGTCTTCGCCTGGTCGCGGTGGCGGGATGGATTGGAGATCAGCCGCCCGGTCTCAATGTCGGCGCAGAGGAAGCACCCGGTCTTGCCAAGCAGCCATTCGTCGAAGATGTAGCTGAGAATCTCGGGCAGCATGCGGGCGAGACGACGCTCGTCCAGCCCCACCTGCACGAAGCCGTTTCCGCCAGGGAACGCGGCGGCAAGGTACTTCGCGCGGAACTTCGGGTTGCGCGCATGCGGCCGGAACGGCTGCGAGACCGTCGCCGTCACGCCGTTGGTCAGCGCCATGAACCCGTCCATCACCGGATCCCCGGCCATCTCCACGTCCATGCAGTGGGGGTCGTTGGACGCGATGATCCGGCCGTTGCGGTTGACGACGTTCACTTCGTCTATGTCCAGCTCCTTCGCTCCGGCGATCATTCGCTCGCGCGGCATCGCCTTCGGCTCGCCGATATGCCGCACTGCAGTGCGCGCGACATGGCCGAGCATCGTATCGATCGCCCCGGCCACCGTGTCGTGCAGATCCAGGATGGCGTAGTCCAGCTGCCATTCAGTGCTCTTTTCCGCCTGGTGCGTGCCAATCTCCCACGCCACCGCGATGAGGACGGCGTAGATTGCGAACGCTATGCCGAATATGAGGAGTCGCCGCTTCATTCGAGGCAATCAGACGATCGTGAATATCCCGCTCATGCCGGTCATGTCAAACACGTCCCTCACCATCGCGTTTGGATTCGCGACCGACATCTTGCCGCCGCACGCCATCATCGCCTTCTGCGCCATCATCAGCACGCGCAGCCCCGCCGAGGAGACGTACTCCACGGCGGAGAAGTCGAACACGACCTCCGTCACGCCGTCCAGCTTGAGCTCGCTCTCCAGCTCCGGCGAAGTGTTGGTGTCTATTCTGCCGCTCACCTTGAGCGTCAGCTTCCCGTCTTCCAGTTTCTTTTCAATATGCATTTGTTTTTCCTTCAACGCGGCAACCCTCCCACGCCGCCGCCGGAACGGTGGCGGCGGGAAGTGCGACGCCTGCTGCTGCCTTAAAAAATCGCATTGCGCGTATTATACCATATTAGTGCGCGCAAATGCCGGCGCATGGGCGTAAAAGTCGAAAACATTTTCCAAGCCCGCCGCCGCCAATGCGACGAGGCGGCTCTCCGGAGAGAGCCGCGCCTTCGACCCTTCGCCCAAACGCCGCTACGCCAGATCCCTCGCGTTGATCATGATCTCGTTGCCGATGCGGTTGCCGATGTCGCCGCCCTTGATGTCGCCGTAGTTCTTCTCTAACGGCGCGAACATGTAGTCGAGGACGTCCGCGATCCACGCCCGCTCGTCCTCATCCTCAGGCATGTGGTCGAGTATCCAGGCCATATTGTCGA
>CAMOHV010000184.1 GCA_946615275.1 uncultured Verrucomicrobiota bacterium
ACGGGGAGGCCCGCCTCTCCTCAGACTGGGCGTCCATGACGTATCCTGGCGGCGACGGCCCCGGGCCGACATGGAGGAGCCTCGCTGAATATCGCGCCATCTTCGACCAGGTGCGCCCCGCCATCAACACCGTTCAGTTCATAGGCCATAACACCCTTCGCAGCTCCGTCATCGGCTACGCCGCCGCGCGCGCCACCCCCGAGACGCTCCGTGCGATGCAGGATCTCCTCGCGCGCGAGCTTGACGACGGCGGGTGGGGCCTTACCACCGGCCTCATATACCAGCCCGGAAAGTATTCTGATTCCGCCGAGGTCGCCGCCCTCGCGAAGACGGCCGCCGCGCGCGGCGGCTACTACGCCACGCACATGCGCTCTGAGGGGGACAGGATTCTCGAGGCCATAGACGAGGTGCTTGCGCTTGTTGAAGCCACCGGCATCCGCGCCGAGATATCGCATCTCAAGACGAGCGGACGCGCCAACTGGGGGAAGATCGGCGCGGTCCTTGACAAGATCCAGGGCGCCGTGGACTCCGGGCGGCTCCTTGGCAGCGACCGTTATCCGTACTGCGCCGCCGGAACCGACCTCGATGTGGTCTTTCCCGACTGGGCCGGGGTGGGCGGCTGCCCCGCAGAGTGTGGGCGGCTTGCGGATCCCGCAACGCGCGCGCGGATCGCCGCCGAGCTGGACGCATCAAGCACCGACTGGGCCTCCGTCATGGTGGGGGGCACATGGAGCGACGAGACAAGGCCGTTCTCCGGGAAGACCATCGCCGCGATCTTGAAGGATGAAGGGCGCTTCGCCTCGCCCGGGGCGCTTGTGTGCTGGATTCTCGAGCGCGACGCCTGCCGAACGGGGGCGTTTTTCTTCGGGATGTGCGAGGAGAATCTGCAGAGAATCTACGAGCGGCCCTGGATTGTGCCGGGGAGCGATGCGTCGCTGCGCGCGCCGTGGGGGCCGCTCGGAAAGGATCATCCGCACCCGCGCGCCTACGGCACGATGCCGCGATTCTACCGCCTTCTCACGGGGAGGGAGGAAGGCCACGCCAGGATCGCGACGCGCGAGGTGGCCGTCGCGCGCATGACGTCCATTCCGGCGCGGCGCTTCGGCTTAAAAGGGCGCGGCGTTCTGGAGAAGGGCGCTTTCGCCGACGTCGCGGTGTGGCGCGAGGAGGCCTTCCGCGACATGGCGGCCTACGATGCGCCGCACGCCTTCTGCGGGGGCATGGAGGCCGTGTTCGTGAACGGCGCGCTCTCCTATCGCGCCGGCGAGTTCCTGCACGCCGGCGCGGGCCGATTCCTCGAGAGGTGAAATCACCCTGCCTTCAGACCTTCGTGCTTTGAGGTCCCTCATTTTTTTCGTGCATGAAAACAAAGTGCCTGGTTTCTGGTTTCTAGTTTCTGGTTTCTAGTTTCTGGTTTCTGGTTTCTGGTAATGCGCGAATCCTTCCTGCGGCGTAAACCAGAAACTAGCCACTAGGCACTAACCGGTTACCATCCAATCATGATGATGACCGATCACATTGCGTTCATAATGTGTATTTGATATAATGTCCTTTGCGCAGGGATGCGCATACCATGGTAAATGAACACACAAAGGTGAAGGCCATCTGCGAGGCGCTGCGGCGCGATCTGCAGTGTGGGCGCCCGTCGTCGCGGCCGCTTCCAAGCGAGCGCGCGCTAATGCGCCGCTTCGCCGCCGCCCGCGAGACGGTGCGCCGCGCCCTCGGCGAGCTGCAGGCGGAAGGGCTTGTGGTGCGCCGCGTGGGGAAAGGCACATTCCCGTCCAAACGCGCCAGGTTGATGCCGGGCAGGATCGGCCTCATCGTCTTGTCGTACGCCGAGATATTCGCGCCTATCTGCGCGGAGATCGCCCGCCTCTGCCGTGAACGCTCCATTGAACTCCTGTTTGGAGACGTTTCGGCCCTTGACTACACGGCCCGGGCGGAGCAGGCTTTGCGCTTCGCGCGCGATTTCGTCGAACGGCGCGTGAGTGGCGTTATACTCCAGCCGATCGGCTTCGTCGAGAATGCCGTGCGGATCAACGCCGAGATACGCGGGCTCTTCGAGGCGGCGAATGTGCCCATGGTTCTGCTGGACAGCTTCTGGCCAGATGGCCAGGGCGAGGCCGACGTCGTTGGCATCGACAACTTCCGCTGCGGGCAGGCATTGGCCTCGCATTTTCTGTCGCGGGGGGCGCGCCGCTGCCTATTTCTCACGCGCCCGCACGCGCCGCCAAGCAATGTCCTCCGCGCTGAGGGCGTGCGCAGCATGATGGACTGCCCCCTCCTTCAGATGGAGCCGGACGATGCCGCGGCGCTCCGCAAGGCGCTGAAACGCCATCGCCCAGATGCGATCGCATGCGGATACGACGTCTACGCCGCAGACATCCTTAAAACCCTTGGCGGACTCGGCGTCTCCGTTCCCGGCGGCATTCTGCTGACTGGCTTCGATGATGTGAAATACGCCTCGCTCGTCTCGCCGCCGCTCACGACATTTCACCAGCCGTGCGCCGACATGGCGCTTGCCGCATTCGAGTCTCTGCTGACGCGCACCACCGCGCCGGACCGCGCGCCGCGGACCATCCTCTTCAACGCGCCGCTTGTAGAGCGGGAATCCACGTCGCCAAATCACCTAACGAGAAAACACCCAAAAAGTGGTCTAGACCATTGATCGGGGCGGCGAAAAATCTGCTATAATCATGGCCAATACCTTGAGAAAGGAAGAAGCCATGAACAATAAGAACCTCATTCGAGCATTTTTGCTGCTGTCCGCGCCCGACGCCTGCCGCGTCGCGCGCGCAAAGACGGTGGCGCTGTGGCCGCTGGAGACCAACGATCTGCATTGCGTGGTCAATCCATCGAATGACCTCGGTAAAATCGCATCGCATTTCGTGACTGGCGGGGTGGAGGCCCAGTGGGAGCTCCCGCCAAACCCAGATGCCAATCGTCATGCCTTTGCGCCAATCAATCGTTCCGCCGTGCATGAGAAAATGGATGGGACTGCACCGGGATTCCTCTATAACAGCTACAGCGCCCGCTACCTGCGGCGCGACAAGGCGTTTACCATCGAGGGGTATATGAAGGTTATGGAGCTGCCGGCCAGCAATACATGGGCTTGCATCCTTTGCGCATACGGCCAAGAGGCGAACGGCGTGGACAAAAACCGCTGGTCGTTCTCCCTACGGCGGAGGCCCGAGGAGAACTACGCATGCAGCTGGATCTTCTGGGGGAATGGTTCAGGTGCGGACGCCGTGTTCTACAGCTATGCCGACGAGGAGGCTTCCTACGCGATCACCAACACGTGGCTCCACATCGCGATCACTCACTCGCCTCTTGTGAACGGGTATGACCAATGGGCGCTCTACCTCAACGGCGAAAAGGCAGGCGAGATGACCAAGTACGGGATCGTGTCCGATGCCTATACAAACCACCGTTTCGATCTGGGCGCCCGTGTCAGCGGCAACCAGGGAAACCAGATCAATGCTGTGTTCGACTACTGGCGCATCTCGGACAAGGTTCTGGAACCGTCGGAATTCCTATGCGCTGGGGAGGGCGGCACGACCGTCACGGCCAGTCACACGGTCGCCTACTGGCCGCTCGGCGTGACCGAGACTGGCGGCGTCGACTGCCGCGACGCGGTGGGAACGGCACCGCTCACGGGAGGGTTCTACGACGCGAAGTTCAAGCGGAACCGCATGACTCCGGTCGAGGACTGCGCGTTCGCGTGCAATCCCCCCAACTCCACGGTGACGCTCTCGAGTGGAAATGCGGGATCGTTCTTGGGTAGCGCGACGGCTTCATGCCTGCAGAACGACGCCGTGGGTGGATTCTTGAATGTGACGAGCAACTTCACTGTGGAGGGATGGTTCTGCCCGCGCATCTGTGAACGCGCGACGAAGGCTGTGGACGGAGAGACCGTCTGCCTGCTGTTCGGCACACGGCCCGACTATAATAAGGGCTGGTTGTTCCAATATCGCGCGAAGGGGATCGACGATGTCCAGTTAGACATCTTCTGCCAAGATGGCTCCGGCAAAACGGTGATCAACAACGTCAAGCTGTCAGGATCGTTCGACATGGGCAGCTGGTATGACGAGTGGCGTCATGTGGCGCTCACGTACAACGCCACCGGCGGCGCGAACGGCAACGGCCTGTGGACTCTCTACATTGACGGCGTGCAGGTCGGTTCTGCGGCAAACAGCCGGGCGCCTGTTGCCATCACTGATTCGCGGCCGTTCACCCTGGGCGGACGTGCCGCGATCGCCGATCAAAGCTTCCAGGGCAAGATAGACTGTGTGCGCGTGTGCGCCACGGTGCTGACCCCCAACCAGTTCCTCAACGCCACGACTGGCGCCGCCGCCGCCACGGACGTGGTGGCGCTCTGGCCGCTCAACGCATTTAACGGCGAATATCCCGACCTGCGCGACGTGTCGGGCGGCGGCAGGCATTTCGCCGCACTGAACAGCGACTATGCAAAGAGGCTCGTCTCGGCTGATCCCGGCAACGCGCCGACCATCAACAATCCAGACAAGACGCCTACGTTCCGCGGCGATCCGTCCAGAG
>CAMOHV010000185.1 GCA_946615275.1 uncultured Verrucomicrobiota bacterium
ATTGTCGAGCACCCTTGCGATTATCCCATATGCATGGCGCTCGGCGCAATGAGCGGAACCAACGGCAAACGCCACTATTGCGGCCACTAACAGGCTTCTTCTCATATTCTGTCTCCTTGCGGATGTCTTACATTGACGGCTTTACGGCGGCGACGCAGTTCACAAGCCGCACTATGCTGGCGTACGGGATCCCGGAATGCGTCGCAAGCCCGATCTCGCACGTGCGCGAATTGCTGTATCCGCGCGAAGCGCCCGATTTCTCCACCTGTCCGCGCAGTTTTCGGAGCGCCCATTCGTTCAGCTCGGGGTTGGTGAAGCCCTTGTCGCCGGCGAACGCGCAACATCCCACCTCCTCTGGGACAAGCACGTCCTTCGCGCACGCGCGCGCCACGCGCACGATGGTCTCGGCGAGCCCCATCCGCCGCGTGGAGCAGGTGATGTGCACGGCCACGCACTCGTCGAGCGGGGTTATGCGCACCTTGTCGAGGACGAACCTCTCGATGAACTCGGCCGGCTCGTAGAGCTTAAGGCCCTTGATCTTCTCGCGCATCCTGTGGAGGCACGGGCTCTGGTCGCAGAGGACGGGCCATCTGCCGTCCTCGGAGGCGGCGCGCAGGGCGGCCTCGAGCTCGGCCGTCTTGCGGTCCGCCTTCTCCGGCATCCCCTTCGACTCCCATATCGTCCCGCAGCAGAGGCCCGACATCCCCTCCGGGAACACCACCTCGTACCCCGCCTTGCCAAGCAGCTCCACCGTCTCCTCCACCAGCGGCTTCTCCCCAGGCGCCTCCGCTCCCATGCGCTGGTTGATGCAGGACGGGAAATACACCACCTTCCCAGAATCCTTCGGGAGCGACTCCACGGCGGCCGCGCCCCGAGCGCACGCCTTGCGGGCGTTCACCGTCCCCGGCGTCGCGGGCGTCCAGAGCGGCACCGCCCCGAACGACCACTTGTGGAGCGTCCTGCACACCGCCGCCATCGCGCGCGCGCCCAGGACGCTCCGCCCCAGCGCCGCGACGCCCAGGGCCGCCTTCGCGAACCACGCCACGAAGGCGAAATGCCCCGCCGCGAACCCGGCCACGCCGCGCGCGAGGAGCGGCATCTCCCGCCCGCGTATCACATGTATCAGCTCGCCCGTGTTGATCCCCACCGGACACGCCATCGAGCAGAGCCCGTCCCCCGCGCAGAGATCCCTCCCCACGCGGCGGAAGTCCTTCTTGAGCCGCGCCGCCTCGCGCCTCCGGCCCGCCCCCTCCAGCCGCGCGATCTCCCGCTGCACCACTATGCGCTGGCGCGACGAGAGCGCGAACCCGTGCGCCACGCAGTTCACCTCGCAGAAGCCGCACTCGATGCAGCGGTCCACGATCGGGTCGAGGCGCGGAAGAGGCTTGAGGTTGCTCACGTAGGCGGACTCGTCCTCGTTGAAGATCACGCCGGGGTTGAAGATGTTGTCGCAGTCGAACAGCGCCTTCACGTCCTTCATCAGCTCGTAGGCGGCGTCGCCCCACTCCTTGCGGACGAACGCGGCCATGTTGCGCCCCGTGCCGTGCTCGGCCTTGAGCGAGCCGTCGTACTTCTCCGTGACGAGCGCCACGACGTCGCGCATCATGGAGTCGTACTGCGCCACGGCCTCGGACGTGTCGAAGCGCTGGTTCAGGATGAAGTGCCAGTTGCCGTCGAGGGCGTGCCCGTAGATGACGGCGTCGGGGTAGTCGTGCGCGAGGAAGAGCCGCTGAAGGTCCTCCGTGGCCTCGGCGAGGCGCTCCACCGGCACGGCCACGTCCTCGATGAGGCACGTGGTGCCGATCTCGCGCGTGCCGCCCACGGCGGGGAATATCCCGCTGCGCATCGCCCAGAGGCGGGAGACCTCGGCGGGATCGGACGTGAAGGATGCGGGCGCGGCCAGGGGGGACGACCCAAGCGTCGCGAGTAGGGCGGCGCGGCGGGCGGCCAGACCGACGGCGTCCGCGGCCTCGATCTTCACAAGGAGCGCGCCCGCCTCGTCAGGGAGCGCGGCCAGCTCGGGGAAGTCCTTCTCCACCGCGCGCATGGCGCGCCTGTCGAAGAACTCCGCTGCGGAGGCGTATTTCCTCCCCTGCAGGGCGGCTACGGCCTCGCACGCGGCGCGCGCCGTGGGGAAGAGCAGCAGGGCGGACTCCGAGAGCGGCGCGATCTCGCCTGTGCGGAAGACGACCTCCGAGAGGAACGCGAGCGTCCCCTCGCTCCCCGGGATGAGGTGGGCGATGATGTCGAAGGGATCGTCGAACTCCACGAACGGGAGGATCGTGAGGCCCGTAACGTTCTTTATGGAGTACTTGCGGCGTATGCGCTCGACGAGCGCGGTGTTTGCCCTCACGCGGTCGCGCAGGAACATTATCTGGCGGAGGAACGGGGCGTGCGAGACGGCGAACGCGGCGCGGGACTCGGCGTCCCCAGTGTCGAGCACCGTGCCGTCGTCGAGGATTATCCTCACGGATTCGATCATGCGGTAGCTGTTCGCGTGGATGCCGCAGCTCATGCCGGAGGCGTTGTTCATCACGATGCCGCCCACCATGGCGCTGTTCACGGATGCGGGGTCCGGCGTGAAGCGCCGCCCATAGGGGCGAAGTATCTCGTTGACGCGCCCGCCCACGACGCCGGGCTGGAGGCGTACCCTAGCCCCGCCGTCCAGCACCTCGAAGCGCTCCCACTTCTTCCCGCAGACGACGAGAAGGGAGTCGGTTATGGCCTGCCCGGAGAGAGACGTGCCGGCCGCGCGGAAGGTGATGGACTTTCTCTCCTGCCGCGCGCGGGCGATGATGCCTATCACCTCAGCCTCGTCGGAGGGCATCAGGACCTCCTCCGGAATGAGCCGGTAGAACCCGGCGTCAGTCCCCCATGCGAGCCTGTCAATCTCTCTTTTCATCCCAGCCTCCATCTCTTTGAGCGACATCCGACATCCAACTACCGGCATCCGACAACCCGTTCCCGAAATTCCCAATTCCCAATTCCCAATTCTCAATTCTCAATTCTCAATTCATAAAAAAGACGCAGCCCCCGCGAGGCCGCGTCCTTTTCCGCCGGTTGAAGGCGCCGGCCTTACATGCCGCCGCGCCCTCGCAGCGTTCCGTGGCGCAGGAAGCCGTCGTACTTGCGCACAAGGAGATGCGACTCCATGATGCGCAGCGTGTCGAGCGCCACGCCCACGATGATCAGGAGCGACGTGCCGCCGAAGAACGACGCGATCGCCCACGGCACGTCCATCGCGCCCATGAGGATCTCAGGGAGGAGCGCCACGCAGAGAAGGCCCGTGCCGCCGATGAGCGTCACGCGCGTCATGAGCGCGTCGAGGTACTCGGCCGTCGCGCGGCCCGGGCGGATGCCCGGCACGTAGCTGCCGTCGCGCTTGAGGTTCTCGGATATCTCCACGGCGTTGAACTGCGTGGCCACCCAGAAGAATGCGAAGAACATAATGCACACGGCGTAGAGGATCATGTGCGTGGCCGAGGCGCCCTGCAGCTGCTGGCCGAAGCCGTGCAGCCAGTCGAGCGCGGCGGACTTGCCGGTGGGGATCTTCATGAGGAGGACCGCCGGGATCTGGAGGAGCGGCTGGGCGAAGATGATCGGCATCACGCCCGTGTAGTTCACCCTGAGCGGCATGAACGTCTGCTGCATGCCGTAGGTGTTGCCGCCGCCAACCGAGCGGCGCGTGGAGTGGATCGCCACCTTGCGGACGCCCTGCGTGAGCATCACCGTGCCCATCACCACCACGAATCCGAAGAGGAGCAGGAGCGCGAGCTCGACGGGGCTGCGCACCGCCGCCACGCCGTCCATGCCGAAGTAGCGCTGCCACGCGCTGATGATCGCCTGCGGCAGGCGGGAGGTGATGTTGATCATGATGATGAGCGAGGCGCCGTTGCCGATGCCGAAGGTGGTGATCTGGTCGGCGAGCCACATCACGAAGAGCGCGGCCGAGGTCATGCCTATCACCGTCATCAGCTGGAACCCAAGGCCGGGGTTCGCCACGATCTGGACGTTCGCGAACGCGGGCGAGAGGGCCGAGGGATGCATGAGCGCCGTCGCGATGCCCCAGGACTGCACGACGCAGAGGACGATCGTGAGGTAGCGCGTGATCTGCGCGAGCTGCTGGCGGCCGCTCTCGCCTTCCTTCTTGAGCTTCTCAAGGGAGGGGATCACGGACGACAGGAGCTGGATCACGATCTGAGCGGAGATGTACGGCCAGATCGAGAGGAAGCCGATGGCGCACTGCCCGAGCGCGCCGCCGGTGAACACCTCGAACCAGTCGAAGAGCCCGCCGCCGCCAGAGGACGTGCGGATGTCCTCCAGCGTCTTCTGCAGCGTCTGCCAGTCCACGCCGGGCGTGGGTATCTGCGAGACGAGGCGGCACACGGCCACGAGGCCGAGCGTGATCAGTATTTTCTTCCGCAGTTCAGGTATCTTGAACGCGTTAGAGAAGCCTTTGAACATCGACATTTGCGTTTTTCTCCGTTGGGACTATCTTGTCTTCCGAAAATGGAAGTTGATATTTTATCATATTTCCGCCCGTCTGTATATCCCC
>CAMOHV010000186.1 GCA_946615275.1 uncultured Verrucomicrobiota bacterium
GACTTTCCGCTTTTGCTCTCCACAAAAATTCCGCTTTTGAAATCCACGCGACACAAGGTGTATTCGCCCTTGTGGAGTGGGAGATATTCTGCTATAATCTCCGTCTCTCGTCGGCGAAGAGCCGGACGGGTAGGAATACCGCGAAATGGCATCGAAATACACAGACGACAACATAAAGCACCTCAGCGCGATGGAGCACATCCGTCTGCGCCTCGGCATGTACATAGGACGCGCCTCCGACGGCAGCGACTACGACGACGGAATATACGTGCTCCTCAAGGAGGTCATCGACAACGCGATCGACGAGTTCATAATGGGCCACGGCCGCCGCATCGAGATAAAGCTCGACTGGAACACCGGCGCCTGCTCGGTGCGCGACTACGGACGCGGCATCCCGCTGGGGAAGGTGGTTGACTGCGTGAGCGAGCTCAACACCGGCGGCAAGTTCAACACGGAGAGCTTCCAGTTCTCCGTGGGCATGAACGGCGTGGGCACGAAGGCGGTGAACGCGCTATCCGACCGATTCTACGTCCGGTCCGTCCGGCAGGAGGAGGGCGAGTTCTCCGAGGCGCTCTTCGAGAAGGGGAACCTCGTCTCGAAGAAGCGCGGCAAGCTGAAGGACGCGTCCGAGCGCACCGGCACGTACGTCGAGTTCGTGCCGGACGGCACGATCTTCAAGAAGTTCCGCTTCCGCGAAGAGCACGTGATGCGCCGCCTCAAGATGTACGCGTACCTGAACGCCGGCCTCACCCTCGACCTCAACGGCACGAAGGTGGTCTCCGACGAGGGCCTGGCGGACCTCATCGCGGACGAGGCGCAGTTCGAGAAGATCTACCAGCCTTTCCACTACCGCACCAAGACGCTCGAGTTCGTCTTCACCCACACGAACCGCTTTGCCGAGGAGTACTACTCCTTCGTGAACGGGCAGCACACCACCGAGGGCGGCACGCACCTATCCGCGTTCAAGGAGGGCCTCACGAAGGCGCTCAACGAGTATTCCAAGAAGAAGTTCGACGGCGACGACGTGCGCGAGGGCATCATCGGGGCGATCTCCATCCGCATGCAGGACCCCGTGTTCGAGGGCCAGGCGAAGACGAAGCTAGGCTCGCAGGAGATCCGCTCGGAGCTGGTGGCCGAGATAAAGAAGCACGCGGAGGAGATGTTCCACAAGTTCCCGTCCGAGGCCGACAAGCTGATAGCCAAGGTGGAGGAGACCTCCAAGCTCCGCAGCCAGCTGAACACGATCAAGAAGCAGGCGCGCGAGCGCTCCCAGGCCGTCTCCGTGCGCGTGCCGCAGCTCAAGGACTGCAAGAACCACCTCAAGCTCGACAAGATCGACAAGAAGACCGGACGCCACGAGGGCGAGGACACCATGATATTCCTCACCGAGGGCAAGTCCGCCGGCGGCACCCTCGGAAACGCCCGCGACGCGATGAACCAGGCCGTCTTCTTCCTGCGCGGCAAGTGCCTGAACACGTGCGGTCTGAACAAGGACGTCCTTTACAAGAACGAGGAGTTCTTCAACCTCATAAAGACGCTCGAC
Source organism: uncultured Verrucomicrobiota bacterium (assembly GCA_946615275.1). The sequence goes on from CAMOHV010000186.1 coordinate 1,544, forward strand.
ATCGAGGAGACCCTTGAGCACCTCCGCTACGGCAAGATCATCTTCGCGACCGACGCCGACGTGGACGGCCTCCACATCCGAATGCTGCTCACAACGTTCTTCATGCGCTTCTACCGCCAGCTGATCTTCGACAAGCGCGTGTTCATCCTCGAGACGCCCCTCTTCCGCGTCCGCAACCCCAAGGCCAAGGACAAGGAGCAGTACTACTGCTTCTCCGACGAAGAGCGCGAGGAGGCCATCGCCAAGTGCGGCAGGAACTGCGAGATCACGCGCTTCAAGGGCCTCGGAGAGCTGAACGCCAAGGAGTTCAAGGACTTCATCGGCCCCGGCATGCGCCTAACGCCGGTCATCTGCTCCGAGGACAGCGACGTTGAGAAGACCATTAAGTTCTACATGGGCAGCAACACGCCGGAGCGCAAGGACTACATCATGGAGAACCTCGTCTGCGACTCCAGCGACTTCTGAGAGGGGGGCATCGGGCATGAGGCAGAACGACGAACTGCGAAAGATAGAGATCGTGCGGAACTTCACGAAGTACGCTGCGGGATCGGTGCTGATCAAGTGGGGCGACACGTGGGTGCTCTGCACCGCGAGCGTAGAGGACAAGGTGCCGTCGTTCCTGAAGGACGCCGGGCGCGGGTGGGTGACGGCGGAATACTCCATGCTCCCGTCCTCCACGGGCGGCGGGCGCAAGGACCGCGACATAAAGAAGCTCAAGCTCGACGCCCGCTCCACGGAGATACAGCGCCTGGTGGGGCGCGCCCTTCGCGCGGCGGTGGACCTCACGAAGCTCGGCGAGAGGCAGATCACGATCGACTGCGACGTCCTCCAGGCCGACGGCGGCACGCGCTGCGCCTCCATCACCGGCGGCATGGTGGCGCTAAAGGACGCCGTCTCCAGGCTCCTTGCGGATGGTAAGCTCGCCGAGAATCCGATAATCCACCACGTTGCCGCCGTCTCCGTCGGCGTGTGCGGCGGCGTGCCCACGCTCGACCTCGACTATGAGCACGACTCCACGGCCGACGTTGACCTCAACGTGGTGATGACCGACGACGGGCGCTACGTGGAGCTTCAGGGCACGGCCGAGCGCGAGCCGTTCACGGAGGAGTCTCTCGACGCCCTCCGCGCCCTCGCCAAGAAGGGCCTTAAGGACATCTTCGCCATCCAGATGGCATGATTCTGCGGCCATGCGCCGCATTTTCACTGCAACTGAAATTGCGATGTGAAATGGCGGAATCGACGGATTGGGGGAATCATGGAGGCAAGAATCAAGGCGATGCTTTTTGCTGTAGGCGCCAGCGTAATGTGCGTCGTCGCGGCAGACACGTCGGAATACCCCGACATGGCGAAGGTTCTGACGCCCCTGCTGCTGACGATGCCCGTTTCTGAAGAATTAGAAGTGGTAGGTGAGAGTCGCCGAAGCCAGGTAGGTGTGCGAATTGCGGGACTGGAACTTGAATGCGTCCCTCTCGCCGGTCACGGGGTTGTCGATCCAGTGCGTCTTCGACTCCATCAGCACCATGCCGCCCGCGAGGGTGAAGTCCAGGTTGTCCGTGATGTGGAAGGTGGCGCCGAAGTAGATGTTGTGGCGGTCGCCGGCGGGTATCATCGTGTTGGGGCGCTTCTCGCGCATGGGGTCCCAGTCGTACACGTAGCCCATGCCGGGCGTGATCCAGTCTGCAAGGTCGTACTCGAAGCCAAAGCCGGCGCGGTAGGCGTTGTGCCAGCCAAGCTCCATCACATCCGAGAGGCCGAGGTCGATCTTGTCGAGAGTAGACCATTCCGTCCATGTGACCGACGAACTGAGGTGCAGCTTCTCAAGCCACAGCGCGCGGTCCCAGTTGAAGCCCACGGTGGCGGACATCGGCAGGTCAAGCTTCTCGCCGGCATCCTTCGTGTTCAGAGCCGCCATCATCATTGAGTACGGCGTGGAGCCGCTCGCGGTGACGTTCCCCTCGAGGTCGCAGCGGATGCGCGAGCGCCACACGGCGCCTACGGAGAAGTCCTCCGTGATGTCGTATGTCGTGCCCACAAGGTAGCCCACGTCGAAATCGTTGTTCGCGTTGATTCTCATGCGCATGCGGCCGAGGTAGTTGGGGCCGTAGGCGTAGTGCGCGAGACGGTCCAGCTGGTAGATGCGCCTCTGGTGGAAGGTCACGTGCTCGAAGCGCGCGCCGGCGGCCACCGACCATTTGTCCGTCACCTTGTAGGAAATCGTCGGACTCACGCAGTATCCCTCGAAGATAGTGTGAACGGAGTCGAACGAAAGCGGCCAGTCGTTGTCATAGTGCGACGCAAGGCCAAAGTCGGCGTAGAAGCCGAGGCCGGCCGTGAGGCCCCAAGGAAGCTCCTGCGTTATGAAGGCGTGGGGGTCGAGGAACCAGCCGGGATCCATCTTGTGAGTGCCCACCCCGTTCACGCGCGTGTCTAGGGGCGGATTGATAAGCGTCGAACCAACCGTGACCCATGTGCCGGTGAGATCTGAACTCATGGCGGGGTTATAGTAGACAGCCGAGGCGTCTATGCCCTTGCTCACATTGTGTCCGCCAGACATCATCGCTCGGGCGCTCATCTCATAGAGACCGAATCCAGCCGCAAACGCTTCGGCGGAGGCGATCAGCACAGCGGTCGAGAGGATTATTTTCACACTTTTCATCCTGTTTCTCCTTTTGGGTGAATGAAGATGCGTGACATTTTACCCTTTTCTGTCGCAAAGGTCAAGCCCAATTGCGACAACTCTTGCAATTTTGTTACAGGTGTGGCTGAAAGAATCGCACAGTTGGCTATTTTTATGGCGCTATGCGGCTTTTCTTGGATATATACAAATGTCTATGAAAATGTCTCACCGTATTATGGCGTCTAGTGTGTCTCGATTCCGCACTCGGCCTCGTACCACATCGTGCCTTCCGGCGGACGGTATGACGCACCGGGGGCGAGAGTGAGAGGTCCTTGCGGTTCGCACATCGCGTCGGGATGCTGGGATTTGCAGGAGGCGTTCCAGTGGAAA
>CAMOHV010000187.1 GCA_946615275.1 uncultured Verrucomicrobiota bacterium
GCACGCCCCACTTCTTCATGAGATATGCGTTCACCTGCGCCTTCTCGTCGTCGGAGAGCACGCGGTCATAGACGATCAGCTCGCCGATCCAGCCGTAGTAGAAGCGGTTGTACCTTGTGTCAGCCCAGTAGTCGCCCACGGCGTACGTGCCGGCCGCATGTGCTGAATCGTATTCGGCCAAGACGACGGCGGCGTAGTTGTTCGTGAACGAGCGCACGCCGTCCACGCCGTTGACCGCGAACCGTATGGCCTTGTTGTTCCAGCCGCTCGTGGACCAGTTGGCGTTGTTGTCGAAGCGAAGGCCCTTGTCCTGGCCCGCGTATCCAAAGAATCCGGCGCAGCCCCAAGTGTGCGAGCCGGAGGAGGCGCGGTAGGCGGCGAATATCGTGCGCGTCTGGAATGTGGCGGCGCAGAGGAGGCGCGTCTGCGTGAGCGCGCCGAACCAGAGCGCGGGATGCCCGTTCATGGCGTCGGAGGAGTAGGTGGGATAGACTTCGGCGGGATTGTTGAACGTCCAGCCGCGGCCGTCGGCGTCGGACCACTCGGAGACGGGGTCGCCGTCGGCGAAGCCGGAGAGCGTCGTCGCGTCGAGGCGCAGGACGGCGTCGGGCACGGGAAGCGCGTCCGGCACGTCGCGCCCGCGCAGCACAAGCGCGCCGCCTTCAACGACGGTGGCGCCGGAGTACGTGTTCGTGCCGAAAAGATACTGGACGCCGGCGTCTCTCTTCACGAGCGAGATGTCGCCGCCGATTGATCCGGAGAACTCCCCGCCGAAGTTCTCGGGCGGCGCCAGGGTCAGCGTGGCCGCCGCGCCTGAGTTCGTCACCACGCCGTCGCCCACGAGGGCTGACGCCGCCATGTCCTTCCCCATCAGGTCGATCACTCCGGCCCCCTGCGTCCGGATCGTGCCGGTGAAGTCCGAAATGTCCGCGAACTTCACCTCCGCACCCGAAAGGATGATCTCGCCGCTGCCGGACACGCGGCCCATGACAATCCCGGCCGTCGCGTTCGCGAAGACGAGCTTTCCATTCACCTCCAGCGGCCCCGTTCCAAGCGCGCCTGCGGAGGCCGCGCGCACCGTCGTGCCGTCGCAGACCTCCACCGCGTTTGTGCAGTCGCTCGCGCCGTTCAGGACGAACGAGCCGGCGCCGGCGAATTCGAGGCGTTCCGCCCCCGGGCCCGACATCGCGCCGTTGAACGTGGCGACGGCGCTGGACGTGAAGCGCGTCGTCCCCTCGCCCAGCTCCACCGCCCCGGAGAGCGTGGTGTTCGCCTTGAAGCGAAGCGCGCCCGGGCCGCGCGGTGTCTGCGTCGACGGGTCTTGGATGTCGAAGATGCCGTAGCCCGACACGTGGAGCGGATTGGCGAAGGTCATCGCCGTGTCGAACAAAAGCGCGCCGCCCCAGCTTCCCGCGCCGAGGACATGCACCTTGCCGGCCGAGAACGCCTGCGCGTTCTTCACGTGGACGAGCGCGTTGTTCACGTATGTCTCGCCCTCGTACACATTCGCGCCGGAGATCGCGAACAAGGTGGTCGTGTTGAGGAAGGCGGATATCGTGAGGCCATTGCGCCCCGCGATCACGCTCGCCACCGTGGATGGCGTCGAGTTGCCCTTGGAGAAGGCGCTGGCGATCACGCCCTCGCTTCCGCCGAAGTCGATCGTGCCGCCCGTCACGCCCGCCACCGTGTTGTGCGACGAGCTGCTGTTGAGGGCGAGGATGGCCGGATTCACGCCGTCGCCTATGGAGAGCGTCACGCCGCTTCCGAGCGTGAGCGGCTGCGAGGCGCACCCGAACACCGAGAGCGAGCCGACTGCGGCGTTCTCCGAGAGCGTCGTCTCGGTGAGGACGCGCACGTGGGAGGACGCGCCGCCCGTGAAATCGTTGTCTGTGAACGCCGGACGCACAAATCCCTTCACGGCATCGTACGCGAGCGGCGTCGCCGCATAGCGGTCCCCCGTGCGGTTGTCGCGGTAGAGGCCCACCGCGGGGATGGTCGAAAGCCCCGTCACCGCGCTCGTCGCGACGCCGCCGTTCACCTTCACCTTGCAGGGGCCGTCGCCGAACGGCGCGGTGTTGTTGCTTCCAAGGTAGTCGAAGATCATCAGCGTGGAGCCGGGCCTGCCGCGCACCAGCACCGAGTTCGCCGCCGCGTCGGCCGCGCCCAGCGTCAGCGTGGAGCCCGCCGCGCCGGAATTGGACATCTGGAACTCGGTCGCCCCGCGAATCGTGACCGTCGCGCCGGAATCGGTCGCCGCCGAGTACGCGGCATTGTCGTTGAATGTCGCAATGACGCCGCCGAGGATCACGTCGCCATACCCCATCGGCGCGGAGGCGGAGGCCGAATAGAAGCGCATCGCGCCGTCGCGGTGGTCGTAGGGGCCGTGCAGCGCGATGGGGGCGTAGAACATGAGCGCACCGTGGCCGGTGCGGACGATTCCGCCGTCGGCGGCAGCCCCCGGATACGGTACCAGCGGGGCGTTGACCGATATCGCGTACCCGCACGAAAGGCTCTTCGGCGCATGCCTGAGCGTGAAGCCCTTCTCGCCCACCCACGTGAAATGGTGCGCCGCCGTTCCAAGAAGTGTGCCGGACGTGGCGTAGTCGAAGTTGCCGCCGCTCGCCAGCACGCCGCCGTCCAACAGGATGTAGGACCACCTAAGCGGCTCCGACTCGCCGCCCATGCCCTGGTTTTCGCCCGTCGTGAGCGTCCAGGTGCCGCCCTCAAGCACCTCCACCGCGCCGGTTGAGACGACCGAAGTGCCGGCCGAGTTCATCACGAGGTCGTCGGACATGAAATGCCCGCCGTCCCTCACCCTCACCGTATGGCTGTAGCCGTCGCTCGCCACGCGGTAGGCGCGCGTAGTCGTCTCGAAAAGGTTCGTGTTCATGAGGCGCACGAACGTCCCTTCCCCGCTGATGTCCGCGCCGAATCCCTGGTTCCACGACATCGGATGGTAGAACACGCTGCGCCCGCCCGTGAACGTCCACGGCATCTCGAGCCAGTTGTACACCGTCGACTGCCCGCGCAGAAGCGTCAGCTCGCCTCCGGTCACAAGAACGCTGTTGGAGGCGTACACGCCGAAGTTGTTGTTCGTAACCACGTAGCGTCCGCCGTGGAACTCCATGCGTTGCTTGGATGCCGTGTTGCTAGAGAAGCCCAGCTTCATGTTCGTCGCCTCGCTGTCCCTGAAGGCGACGGGGGCGGCGTTCCATGTGCCGCTGCTCACGTCGACGCCGTCGAAGACGCACGCCTCGGCGGTGAACACGCCGCTTGTGGAGTTGTGCTGGATGGTCACGTCGCGGCCTTTGCCGGAGAGGATCGAAATGCCCCCGCCCTGCTGCTCAGAGCGCACAAGCGCGTTCGAGAGGGACACGGAAGAGAACGTCAGATCGCCCTTGCCCCACTGCTGGAGCTGCCCGTTCGTCACCGCCACGGGGACGTCCGCAAGGAAATCCCCGCCGAGGTAGAACCTGATGTTCGCGTTGTCCGCGAAGAGCCAGGACACGTTGCCGAGGGAGAAGGTCTCGCCTTCCGTGTTCTCGCCGAAGACGACGGTCCCGCCCGCCGCGGCGCCAAGGCCGCCGGACAAGGCGAGCTCCGGCGCGCCGTCCGTAAGCCGCACCACCTGCGAAAGGCCCAGCGAGCCAGGACCGGAGACGGTGCCCGCGATGCGGTCCGTGCCGGGATATGTGTCCACGCGCACAGGCCCGCCCTCCGTGTCCTGTAGGACAAGCCCGTAGTCGCCGTTGTACTTGCGCACCGTGCCGACCTTGAAATCCCCGATCCCCGGCGCGAATGCGAGATTGCCCCACCACCCATCGGTCACGTTGACCGTGGCTCGTTCGAGGGCGGTGGCCGTCCCCACTATGAAGCGGTGCGATTCGGCGGAATCGTACTGCCCGTTGCCGAGCTGCATGGTGCCCACGAACTCGCCGGTGAACACATAGTCCTTGTCGCCGCGCAGCGTGAACGACTGGTCGGCCATGTTCGTGGCGACGCCCGCGCCCGACACGCCGCCTAGCAGGTCGGAGTGGAACTGCGCGTCGTACACACCTCCCTCGTCCAGCTCTATGTGCATGTCGTTGTAGTACTGGTTGAATCCGCCGGCCTTCAGCACGGCGCCGTTCCTTACATGGACGGTATACGCCTTGAATCCGTCGCTGTTGTTGCCGAAGTCCGTGAAGAGCTCGCCTGCGGAAACCTCCACATGCTTGAATATCGACGCATATCCCGCATAGCCCGTGGCCCGGTACGTTCCTTCGCCGTCCTTCACAAGCACGGCCTGCCCAAAATTGCGGCTCTGGATCTGCGCGCCGACCGTGGCCGTCACGCCCTGGGCCACATACACCGTGGATGTTCCGTTGGGGAATGATATCTTGGGGGCATTGGCGGCCCTCTGCCCCGTCGCGACCGTCGCGGAGGCGTTGAACACGAAGCCGCCGAGGAAGAACGACGCACCGTCCTCCATCTCCACCGTCACGGCGCTGTTGAAGACTGCGACGTCCTCCTCCCCCGGCACGCCGGCTGGCGACCAGTTGGA
>CAMOHV010000188.1 GCA_946615275.1 uncultured Verrucomicrobiota bacterium
CTCGAGCGAATCGGGGTCGGTCATGTCGGTGATGATTTCGCAGCGCTCGCCGCCGGCGAACGGGACCGAAAAAGCTGGGTTCCTGCGCTGCTTGACGCCGTAGCCGAAGTACGGCTTCTGTTTGTACATGTGGCACATGAGGAAACGCGTGCGCTTGTCCGAGACGGTGTTGTCGATTGTGGCGTCGAGGAGCGACCAGTCATTGGTGCTTAAGTTTTCGCTCGCCCACGCGAAGTCGATCTGCGCCTTGAGGCCGGTCTCGGCGTTGACGCCCGTGTCGATGTACTGCGAGCCCGTCGCCTCGATGTATTCGAGGAACGCGTCCGGCTCCTCCGTGAATGTATCGCCCAGGGCGCATGCCGCAAGGCCGGCCGCAGCCGCGAATATTGCGAGTGTCTTCATTTGCTTCATTCTTTAAATCCATATCTCTTAGGCTGCGGCCACCGCATCGCGCGCGATGTGGTCGACGTTCTCGGGCCGGATGCCCTTGTACACGATTTCGACCGCGCCGGGTCCGGCGATGAGCTGGGCGATGCGATTTAGCGCGCATGCGTCCTCGCGCGTCATCTTCTTTTCGCCCGGCAGATACGGCCAGTTGATTGGCGCAAGCATCAGGAGGCTACCCGCCGCGCAGGCGTCGAACAACTTGCCGCCCGGCTTGTAGAGCGGCGGGAAGCTCTTGTTTGCGAGCGTGATGACGCGGCGTCCGGCGGCGAAGGCGCGGCGGGCGATCTCGCGTTCGCCCTCGCTGATGCAGGGCGACACCAAAACCGCGCCGTGCGCCGCCTCCTCCAGCAGGGCCTCGGCGCTTTCGCGAAACTCGTCCGTCTCAAGGCGCGGCGGCGCGTCCTTCAGCAGCTTGCCCGCGTTGTCGCGAGCGTAGGCGAAGAAGCGCCGCGAGCACTGCACCTGCAGAATCGGATGGGCCTTCAGGAGGTGGTGGTTGCCAATCGCCGCGAAGTGGGCGGAGATGCCGGTGCCACCGGTGGCGGTGACGGTGCCGCCGTTGATCGTGACGGAGTTGGCGGCGATGCCGGCGAAGGCGCCGGTGGCGGTGACGGTGCCCGTGCCGTTCGTCTGGCAGTAGATGGTGAGGTCGTAGGCTTGAATGGCGTCGTTCGCGTTCGTGACGGCGAGGGTTGCGCCGTCGCAGAGGATCAGGTGAGTGATGTTGTCGCGGAAGTAGAGCTGCCCGCTGATGGAGACGGCATTGGTGACGACGTGCCAGGATTCTGCGCCGTTCGTGCCGTACGTGGCGTTGCCGACGGCGTTGGTGATGACGGTGTAGTCGGTGCAGATCCGCTCGGTGCCGTCCGCGTCGATGTACGGGATGTTGGGCCGACAAGTGGCGGTGAGCGACACGACGGCGTCTTGGGCGTTGGTGAGGTTCAGGACGGTCGCGCCGTCAGGATAGATGGTGCCGTCCGCGCCGCGCCAGCCGGCGAAGGTGTAGCCCGTGCGCGTGAAGGCGTTGGAGGAGAGCGCCTGCGGCGCGTCGTAGGTGAGGGTCTGGTCGGGCATCGGGCCGGTGGCGTCCGCAGCGCCGGCGTCGAAGTGGACAGAGTAGGTGATGGGCGTCCAGTTGGCGACGTAGGCGCGGTCGCCGTGGGACTGCGCCACGACGGTGACGGCGTTCGTGAGGCCGGAGATGCCGGTGCCGGTCCAGCCCGCGAAGACGTAGCAGGGGCGGACGGGGGGCGCGAGGGTGAAGGACGGCGTTTCGTAGGTGTAGGTGTCGTGGTTGGACGCGCCTTCGGGGAGCGCGCCGCCCGCGAGGTCGTAGGTGATGGCGTAGACGTGGCTGGAGTCAAGGGTGGCGAGGCTGCGGGCGTCGATGCCGCCGGTGAATTCTTTGCCGGCGAGGTCACTGATGGTGCCGATCTTGCCGGTGACATTGAGGGTGTCGGTGGCGTCGGCGGGGATCGTGCCCTTGAAGGTGAGGACGTTCGAGCCGCTGCCGGAGAAGTAGTTGAGCGTGCCCCAACTCGTCGAGAGCGACGGCGAGCCGGTGACGGGCTCGCTGAACGCCACGGAGACGTAGATGGCGTTGCCCTTCGCGTGGATGCCGGGCGCGGCAGAGACGACGAGCACCGTGGGCGCGTTGGTGTCGACGGCCTGGACGTGGGCGACTACGTTCGAGGCGTACCAGGTGTCGCTCAGGTTGCCGCTGGCGTTGAGGCGTACGTGGAGGCTGGTGAGGCTGGTGGGGAGGACGAGGCGGCCGTCGGCGGCGCGGCAGTTGGCGTTGAAGTACTGCTGCTTGAGGTTGCCGTTGCTGTTGCCGCTCCAAGTATGGGTCTGCTCGCCGCAGGCGTTGCCTTTCGAGGTGAGCGGGAACGTGTAGGGACACCAGGCGGTGGAGACGCTGCCGTCGATGGTGAAGCCGGCCATGTAATGGGAGTGGTTGACGCTGCCGGGGTCGCCGTCCTTGGCGCCGGTATCGACATTGCTTGTGGAGGTGTTGGCGTATATGGCGACGTACTGGTAGCCGTCGTCCTTCTCGCGGGCGTGGAAGGTGACGGTCGCGCGCAGCTGAGCGCCGGCGGCGACGAGATAATCCCTTGGCGCGGCGGCGCTGAAGTAGTTGTTGACGTTCGCGCTGTGATAGGCCTGGTCGTAGCCGCCGTCGGCCACGGTGATGGTGCCGGTGTTGATGGCAAGCGCCTTCTCGCCGAAGGCGTTCGAGCCGTTGACGCTCGTGCCGGTGGTGAGTGCGCGCGTCGCGTTGGTGATCGGGAAGCCGCCCGCGTCGGTGATCTCGAAGCGGTAGGAGCGCGAGTTGCCGGTCTGGAAACTGTAGGCGGAGGTGGGTGATTTATGCATGATCACGATGTTCGTGCTCGTATCGCCGGGAGCGAAATGGTGCGTGCCGATCATCTCCGTGAAGTGCTGCCCGGCGTAGGCGCTGAGGGAAACGGTGCGGTAGTGCACCGTCTCGGCGAAGTTCGTTCCGTCGCCGGAGCGATCGATGGTGAACATGGTGCCGCTGCCGCCGATGGTGAACGTGGAGGCGCAGACCGGGATGGCCGCGCTTGTCACGGCCGCTGCGAGCAGCGCGGCGAACATCTTGTGTAGAGGGAGTGTGCTCATTGCAGATTATCTTTTGAGATTGCACACCGACAGCGCATAGTATAGCATATTTCGCCGATGATTTGCAATAGCGGAGCATCAGGCAATGGCCACCAAAACCCCCTTCCCCGTGTCTGGGGAGCACCGATGCCAAGACATTCGCCAGGTTGTGTGCCGCGACAACACCCGTCTTTCAGTTGAAAGCGGGCATTGGCGGCGGCGGAAGGCTGAACGCGGACGAGACAAGCTTTCCGAGTGCATCGTCACGTGAAATGGCGTCGTTCGGGATTTCGGCGACCGGCTCGCCGCCGGAAACGGGATCGGCGTCGCGCATGCCGATGGTCAGGTTTGACGCATGCCTTGAGATGCCGGAAGCGCCGGGTGCGGGCTGATTCGCATCTGCCGCGGCCGCGTTCTGCAGCTCGTGTCCCGCGCCTATTCCGCCGGCGATGCCGTTTCTGACGTTGATTTCCATTTTTGAACTCCTTTTTTGGTTGCGTTTCTGCTCTGAATACACGTTGCCCGCTAATAGGTTACACGCAAATCGGAAAGAATTTCCTGAAGCTTCTGTTTGGCGCGGAATATGCGGACTTTCACCAGAGCCTCCGTCACGCCGGTCTGGATGGCGATTTCGCGGACGGACATCTCGCCGACCTGGAAGAGGGTGTATGCCTCCCGCAGGATGGGCGGGAGCGCGGCGAAAGCCTGTGCAAGGCGCTTGCGCAGGTATTCCGCGTCCGAAGGCATCTGCGCGGGCGCGACGCTGCCGGCGTCCTCGTCCTTGATTTCATCGACGAACGTGATGCGAGAGTTGTCGCGGGCGAGGTTTTTGCGGAGGTTTCTGGCGATTGTGAACACGAGCCCGGAGACGTCCGAGTCGTCGTCGCGCAGATCGTCCTTCATGTTCCACACCTTGAGGAACGCGTCCTGCACCAGGTCGCATGCCTCGTGATAGGAGCTGCCCGTCGACACAAGCCAGTTTGTCAGGCGGGGAGCGACAGTTTTATATATTTCCTCTATGTTCATATCGTGGGAGGTTGTTGGTTGCTAGGTTGTTGGTCGTCGATTCCGGCTGGAATCTCGTCAATCGTGACGGAGTCGAGTTCCTCCTCCTCCTTGCGCGCGTCCTGGAGGCGTTTCGCCCACTTGAGGACCTCTGCGACGGGTTCGATGAGGTTTTCGGGGATGAACTCCTCGAGCCTGCCCTCCGCGTAGAGCGCGCGGGCGAGGGGCTTGTCCTCCATGATCGGGATGCCCTCCTCGAGCGCGGTCTCGCGGATGATCCTGGCGGTCTCGCCCGCGCCCATGGCGCAGATGCGCGGCAGTGGGGCCTCGGACGCGTCGTAGCGGACGCCCACGGCGAGGCGTGTGGGGTTCGTGACGACGACGCTCGACTTCTTGGCGGCCTGGGCCGGATCCGGTCCGTTCAGGAGCTCGTCG
>CAMOHV010000189.1 GCA_946615275.1 uncultured Verrucomicrobiota bacterium
TCATGCGCCAGGCCGTCTCCCTCATGGGCGGATACGGCATCACCGAGGACTGCCCCGGCTTCCTCTTCTACAAGTGGACCGACATGCAGCTCGACGCCACCTACGAGGGCCCCGAGGCCGTCCAGCGCCGCCAGATATCCGAGACGATGGCCAATCCCGTCTTCCTCGCGCAGCTCGATGCCTGGGCGAAGGAGCTCGAGGCCTGCCCCTGCGCCGCCGAGAATGGCGCGAACGCCCTTGCGGCGGCGCTCCGCCTCTGGAGCTGGACGCGCGCCTTCGCCGCCGGCGCCAAGGACCCCAACGGCAAGAAGCTCGGCGCGTCCCAGCGCCACGGCGTCGTGTTCCCGCTCGCCGACGCCCTCGCCGGTCTCATGGCCGCCAAGAGCTTCCACGCCGACATCAAGTTCCTCGCCCTCAACGGCGCCGATCACCCCGTCGTGGGCCCTGAGCTCCCCGGCTACCTCAACACGTTCAACGACCTCCTCGGCACGGTCGTGGCAGACGTCGCCGGTGAGGCCGCCAAGATCTGCTCCGGAGTCGTCTACGGCTTCGGGGCGGCCTCGCCCGAGGACAAGGCCGCCTTCGCCGCCCTCCGCAACGCGCTCGACGAGGCCCTCGCCGGCACGCGCCTCGCGAAGGACCGCGCCGCGAAGTGCCTCACCCAGGTCATGATCCCCGAGGCGCTAGACTATCCGATGTGAAGAAACTTTGTCAGATTTCCCGATCTGCAAGTCCTAGCTTGATGAACAACCCTAAAAAAGGAGAACAACCATGAACAAGACAATGATAACTCTGATAGCAGCCCTGTGCGCTGGCGCGGCGTTCGCAAAGCCACATGTGCCCTCTGGAATGAGACACCCTGCGCCGGTTCGCCCAGCCCATGTCCCGACCGGCATGCGCCCCGGACATCAGGTTCCTACTGCATTCCGTCCTGGACATGTGGCAGGACCCCGCCCGGTCTACCCCGGCCCTGTCCACCATCATCATGCGCCCCGCCCGGCGTACTACGGCCCCGGCTTCCACCACGGCCCGCCGCCGCCGAGCCTCCACGGATGGCGCCGCGGGCACATCCACCCGCGCTACCGCAGCTGCTGGTACGACGGCGTGTGGTACGATGCCTACGGCTACGCCTACTACTCGCCCACGTACGTGGCGCCCACCGCCGTCGTGGCGCCCGCGCCGGTGGTGGTGGAACAGCCAGTGGTGGTGCAGCCCACGCCTGTGGTGCAGCAGCCAGTGGTTGTCACACAGCCCGCCGTCGTGACGCCCGCGCCCGTGGTGACGACGCCCGCCGTCGTGACGCCCGCGCCCGTGGTGGCCCCGCCGCCTCCGGCCGTAGTGTACTGACAATTGAAAGGATGACCTGAAAATGACGAACGAAGTTGTATGCGCGACCAACCAGGTCGCAAGCGCCGTCCAGTCCATTCCGCTGATCGGGGGCGATCTCGCCCCCGCGGCGAATTGGGTCTCCCAGCACGGCATGGATTTCCTCTTGCGTTGTGTGGGCGCGCTTTTGATCATCATTGTGGGCGCGATCGTCGTGAAGATCGCGACGGCTGCCGTGCGCAGGTCGCTCCTGAAGGCGAAGCGCGTCAACGAGCTTCTCCAGAAGTTCATCGTGAGCGTCGTCTCGAAGACCGGCTGGGCGCTCGTGCTCATGCTGGCCCTCGGCAAGCTCGGCGTCGACGTCGGGCCGCTCATCGCCGGGCTCGGCGTCACGGGCTTCATCCTCGGCTTCGCATGCCAGGAGTCGCTCTCCAACCTCGCGGCCGGCATAATGATCGCCCTGAACCAGCCGTTCAAGGTTGGCGACTACGTGATCGCCGGCGGCATCGAGGGCGCGGTCCTAGAGCTCAACATGATGGCCGCCGTCCTTGCCACCGCCGACAACAAGCGCGTCACCGTCCCCAACAAGAGCGTCTGGGGCGGACCCATCACCAACTTCAGCGCGCTCGGGAAGCGCCGCGTGGACACCGTGGTGGGCATCGCCTACGGAAGCGACATCAACAAGGCCGTTGAAGTCGCCCGCGCCGCGCTCGCGCAGGTGCCCGGCGTCCTCGCCGACCCCGCGCCCGGCGTCGCCGTCGGATCGCTCGACGCCTCCGCGATCACCATCAACGTGCGCCCGTGGGCGAATTGCGCCGACTACTGGGCCGTCTATTCCGGCGCCCAGCAGGCCGTCAAGGAGGCCTTCGACAAGAACGGCATCCAGATCCCGTTCCCGCAGATGGACGTCCACGTGAAGAACGCATGATCAGGATAGCCTCGATCGCCGCCGCCTGCGCGGCGTGCGCCGGTTGCGCCGACCATGCGAAACCGCGCGCGCCGGACTTCTTCGGCGGCAAGACGCCGCACGTCGTGGAGGTCGCCCCCACCAATTCCCTCGCCGGCGCGAGGGATCTGGTGCGGGCGCTTCCCGCCGCGGCCAGGGCGAACGGCGTCGAGATACGCCTCGCCCCCGGCCGTTTCGCGCTCAAGGAGCCCCTTGCGCTCGGCCCCGAGGACTCCGGACGCTCCGACGCCCCCGTCGTCTGGCGCGGCGCGCCCCAGGGCGGCACCTGCCTCACCGTGGGCCGCGACGTGCCGCCCGCGCTCTTCAAGCCCTGCCCCGAACGCCCCGGCGTCCTGGCCGCGGACATCTCGGCGTGGAAGCTCCAATGGCCCAAACGCCCCAAGGGCGAGTGCCGCGATCCCTACCCGATCCCCGAACTCTTCGTGGACGGCGAACGCTGCGAGCCGGCCGGCTGGCCCGACTGGCCCACCGTCGCCGCGCCCGGCGACACGAACGGCGGCTGGTCCGTCATCGCATCCTTCCCCGACATGGGCACCCGCACCGGCTCCGGAAGCGTCACCGACGCCGGAAAGCGGCTCAAGGTGGAGAAGCCCCGCGGCGGCACGTTCGGCTATTCGGGCGACCGCCCGTCGCGCTGGACAAACGCCAAGGACGTCCTCCTCCACGGCTTCTGGTGCTTCGACTGGGCGGAGTCCAAGATACCCGTCCAGAGCATAAACGCCTCCTCGAACACGATCACCCTCGCCTACCCCCACGCCTACGGCGTGAGGAAGGGCAACCCCAGCCCGCGCCGCTGGCGCGCCATGCACCTCCTGGAGGAGCTCGACCGCCCCGGCGAATACTACGTCGACATGGAGGCAAGCCGGATATACCTCATGCCCCGCCGCCCGATCTCGGAGGGGACGCAAGTCACGGTCACGTGGGCGCCGTGGAGCGTGGTCTCCATGCGCGGCGTCTCCAACGTGGCGTTCGCGGACATGGAGCTCTTCGGCTCATGGACGCACGCCGTCTACGGCACGGGCGTCACAAACGCCGTCTTCTCCTGCCTGGACGTCCACGGCGCGCGCCTCAGGGGCTTCGACCTCTCCAAGGCGCAGAGCTGCGTCGTCGCGGGCTCGGACGTCCATGACGTCGGCAACGGCGGCATATACATCTCCGGCGGCGACCGCCGCACCCTCACGCGCGGCGAGAACGTCGTCGAGGACTGCCTCGTGCGCTCCTTCTCGAAGAACCGCCTCACGAGCGCCTACGCCATCCACATGGCCGGATGCGGCAACATCGCGCGCCACAACGAGATGTTCGACGCCCCCCACCAGGCCGCCTCGCTCTACGGCAACGACAACATCTTCGAGTACAACGTCGTCTCGAACGTCCTGCAGTGCACCGACGACGCCGGCGCCTACTACACCGGCCGCAACCCATCATGCCGCGGCAACGTCCTCAGGTACAACTACTTCGCCGACATCGGCTCCAACCGCGGCCACGGCAACGCCGCCGTCTACTTCGACGACGGCGACGGCGGCAACGAGGTCTTCGGCTGCGTGTTCGTCCGCTGCGGCGCGCCCGGCAGAGGCAACTTCGGCACCGTCTTCTGCCACGGCGGCTACTCGAACGTCGTGCGCAACTGCCTCTTCGTGGACTGCGAACGCCCCCTCGGCTCGTCCCCCTGGAACCAGAAGCGCTGGGAGTCGTTCCTCAAGGAGGGATACATGGTGGCCCACATCAAGAAGGAGGTGGACATCGAAAGCCCCCTCTATCTTTCCCGCTACCCCGAGCTGAACGGCTATCTTCCCGGCCAGGCCGACTCCCTCCGCTGGAACGCCGCCTACGACAACGTCTTCGTGAACTCCCGCGAGGTGCTGCGCGGACGCTGGACCACGAACTCCACCGACGTCTCCACCCTCCAGCTCCCCCCAGGCGACCGCAACGCCGCCTGCCGGAGCCTCGTCCCAGGCTTCCAGCCGATTCCCTACGAGAAGATCGGACGCCGTAAATCTGTGAAATGAAGAGGATCATGACAATGATGATGACCGGTGCTGTGTTGTCTACAGGCGCGGCGGCCGAGGCCGTGAAGATCGCCACGCCGGAGGCGGCGTGCGAGATCTCGCTCGTTGGCGCGCGCGTGATGTCCTTCAAGGTGCGCGGAGAGGAGCTTCTCTTCGCCCCGCGCGAATGGATGCACGGCGGCGGGAGCTTCTCGT
>CAMOHV010000190.1 GCA_946615275.1 uncultured Verrucomicrobiota bacterium
GCGTCCTTATATGGTATCATTTTCCCGTTCCGCGGCAGGGGGGCGTCGGCCGGGTGGCCGATGCGGAAGCCCCGCCCTTGAAGTGACACCATTACACGAAAGCCATTCACATGCGCGCAGCGCCACCAGCGACAAGGCGGAGGTTCCTCTCCGGCCTCGTGAAGCCGCCGAAGGCCACCGGCCCGATGACGACGAGGGAGGGGGGCCACGGCGAAAAGGTCTCCGTCCTCGGCTTCGGCATGATGCGCCTACCGACGGTGGACGGCGCGCACGCGAACGGCTGGGCGGCGGGCTCGTCGAACAAGGCCATCGATCAGGAGCAGGTGAACGCGCAGGTTGACTACGCCCTTGCGCACGGGCTCAACTACTTCGACACGTCGCCCGTCTACTGCCGCGGCGAATCGGAGCGCGTGACGGGCGCCGCGCTGAGCCGCCACCCGCGCGATTCCTATTTCATCGCCACCAAGATGTCCAACTTCAATCCGTCGCTGCGCACGCCGGAGAAGAGCCGCGAGATGTTCGAGAGCTCCCTCAAGGCGCTCAGGACGGACCACATCGATTTCTACCTCATGCACTCCGTGGGCGGCGGCAAGGACCCCAAGGCGGAGTTCGCCGCGCGCTTCCTCGACAACGGCATCCTCGACTGGCTCGTGGAGCAGCGCAAGGCCGGCCGGATACGCAACCTGGGCTTCTCGTTCCACGGCTCCCCGCTGATCTGGAAGTGGCTCATGGAGAACCACGCGAAGTACCACTGGGACTTCGCGCAGATCCAGATGAACTACGTGGACTGGCGCCACGCCGCCGCCGTGAACGCCCGCAACCTCAACGGCGAGTTCGCATACGGCGAGCTCGCGAAGCGCGGGATACCGGCCGTGGTGATGGAGCCGCTTCTCGGGGGGCGTCTCGCTAAGTTCAACTACGCGCTCGCGGAGAAGCTCGTCCCGCTCGACCCCGAGGCGTCGCTCGCCAGCTGGGCGCTTCGCTTCGCGGCGGACCATCCGAAGGTCCTCACCGTCCTGAGCGGCATGACGTACATGGAGCACATCGAGGAGAACGTGGCCGTATGCTCGCCCCTGAAGCCGCTCACGAAGCGCGAGCTTGATGTCCTGGAGGAGGCGGCGCAGGCGTATCTTGCCGACAAGACGATCCCCTGCAACTCCTGCGACTACTGCATGCCATGCCCCTACGGGCTGGACATCCCCGGCATCTTGAACGTGTGGAACGCCGCCGTCGCCGAGAAGCGCCTCCCCGAGGACCCCGACGCGCCCGACTTCGCGGCGAACCGCCGTCGGTTCCTTGTCGAATACGCCCGCGCCATCCCGCGCCTCAGGGAGGCCGAGCGCTGCATCGGCTGCGGGCGATGCATGCCGCATTGCCCCCAGCGCATCGAGATCGCGGCGGAGATGCGCCGCGTGGGGGATTTCGTGGAAAGGCTGCGCAACCCATGAAGACGCTGCGAATACTTAGAATCCTGCTTGCGCTCGCGTTCCTCGTGGGGATCACGGCGCTCTTCGCGGACCCGACGCGGACGGCGTTCCCGTTCGTGGGGTGGATGGCGAAGCTCCAGTTCTGGCCGGCGTGCCTGGGGCTGTCGGCGATCGCCGTAACGATAGTCGCGCTCACGCTCGTCTTCGGGAGGTTCTACTGCTCGGTGGCGTGCCCGCTTGGCGTCATGCAGGACGTGGCGGTGCGCATCCGCGGGATGTTCGCGCGGCGCGGCTTCCCCGTGGGCGTCAACGCGCCTAAGAAGGCGCAGAGCGTGGTCCGCGCGCTTGTGGCGGCGGTGTTCTTCTCCGGCGGTTTCCTCGGGCTCCACTTCGCGTGGCTCGAGCCGTATGCGATATACGGCAGGCTGATGTCTGTCACGGCCGCGCCGCTCGGCGTTTTTGCGAACAACCAGGTGGCCGCGTGGGCGGAGAGGCACGGGAGCTATGCGGCGGTCGCGATGGAGAGCGCGTTGCCGCCTGCGGCGATGGTCGTATTCGCTGTGTCGCTGGCGGCGCTCGTGTTCGTGCTTGCAGTGTGGAAGGGCAGGTTCTGGTGCAACGTGGTGTGCCCCGTGGGGGCGGTGCTGGGGCTTCTCGCGAAGTTCTCGTTCTTCAGGCCGCGCATAGACTCCGCGGCGTGCATCGGGTGCAAGGCGTGCGAGCGGCGGTGCAAGGGGCGGTGCATAGACGTCGAGGCCAGGAGCATAGACGCCTCGCGGTGCGTGGCGTGCTACGACTGCTCGGCGGCGTGTCCGAAGGGGGCGATCAAATGGAGATGAATCGCAGAGGCTTCATCGGCTGGACGGCGGCGTCCGCGGCGACGGCTGCGCTTGCTGAGGACGACAAGATATTCGACGGTGGATTCTCGGACGTGACGCCGCCAGGCGTTCCGCAGCGCGACCATCCGCTCGTCCCGGCGGGGGCGGGCTCGTTCGCGGCTTTTTCGCGGAAGTGCGTGGGGTGCCAGCTCTGCGTGGCGGCGTGTCCGCACCGCGTGCTGCGCCCGTCGATGGACCCCAGGCGCTTCTCGCAGGTGGAGATGGGGTTCGAGAACGGCTGGTGCAGGCCGAACTGCACGGCGTGCGGCGCGGCGTGCCCGGCCGGGGCGATACGCGCGATCACGCCCGAGGAGAAGCGCGACACGCACATTGGCCACGCCGTCTGGCACAAGGATCTATGCCTCGCGGTGCAGGAGGGCGTGTCATGCCACTCCTGCGAGCGCCATTGCCCGGTGAAGGCGATCAAGCTAGTGCCGCTGGACCCGGCCGACACGCAGGGACCGAAGGCGCCGGTGGTGGACAAGGTGGCGTGCATCGGCTGCGGGGCGTGCGAGCACTTCTGCCCCGCGCGCCCGCTCCCCGCCATGACGCTCAAGGGATTCGACGTGCACCGCGTTGTGCGCCCGATGTCCGACGCGGACGCCCTCGCCGAGGCGAAGGGCCTCATAGAGTCGCGCGGCTTCGCCTGCGTGCTGCTCAAGGACGGGGTGATCGTGGCGCGTATGAAGGGGCGCGGCGTCTCGCCGCTTCTGGAGATCCTCGACACCTGGCCCGAGAAGATGAAGGGCGCCTGGATCGTGGACAAGGTGGTGGGCCGCGCCGCCGCCGCGATAGCCGTCATGGGCGGCGCCTCGCGCGTCCATGCGCTCATGGCCGCCGAGGGGGCCGGAGAACTGCTCGCGAAGCACAGCGTTGGCTTCTCGGCGGAGAAGACGGTGCCGATGATCCTGAACCGCGACAAGACGGGGTCGTGTCCGCTAGAGGCGGCGGTAAAGGGGCTTTCCGAGCCAAAGGCGATGCTTGAGACGATCCGCAGGCGCGTGGCGGAACTGAGAATGGAGAAGTGAGGGTCGATGCGATTCGCGCTCCCGCATCTTTCCTGCGCCTGCGCGCTTGGCCGCGACAACGGCGAGGTGCTCGCCAACCTGCGGCGCGGCGTCTCGCCGCTTGTGCCGCATTCGGGCGACATTCCCGGGCGCACGGTGCTTTTCGGCATGGTGCCGGGAGAACTTCCGGCGATAGACGATCCCGAATACGATTTCCGTTCGTGCAGGCTTCTTCTCCATGCCGTCCGCAACGGCGGCGGCGCCTTCGAGGCGCTGGTGGAGAAGTACGGGCCGGACCGAGTGGCGGTGGTCCTTGGAGCGTCCAACACCGGCATAGACGAGGCGCAGGGGTTCGTGGACGAGTGGATTGAATCCGGCGAGAAGCCCGCCGCGATGCGATTCTCGATGATCGAGCTTGGCACGCCGTCCGACTACCTTGCGCGGCTCCTCGGCGTGACAGGCCCCGCGTATGTCGTCTCAACCGCCTGCAGTTCGGGCGCGAAGGCGTTTGCCGCCGCGCGCCGCCTCATCGAGGCAGGCCATGCCGACGCCGCCATCGTGGGCGGCGTGGACGGACGCTGCCGCTTCGCGCTGAACGGCTTCCACGCCCTCGGCGCGCTTTCCGACGGGCTCTGCCGTCCGCTCGCCCCCGACCGCGACGGCATCAACCTCGGCGAGGGCGTGGCGCTCTTCACCATGGAAAGGGTGAATGGTGGAAAGGTTGAAAGGTTGAAAAGTGGAACGCCGACCCTGTCGGAGGGTGTTAAATTCTCAATTCTCAATTCTCAATTCTCAATTCCCGATCCCTCGCCCTGCCTTGCGGGGGTGGGGGAGAGTTCGGACGCATTCCATCCGACGGCGCCCGACCCCGAGGGGCGCGGCGCGGAGGCGGCCATGCGCGCCGCGCTGGCGGACGCCGGGCTTGCGCCTTCGGACGTCGCGTACCTCAATCTCCACGGCACCGGCACGCAGGCGAACGACGAGATGGAGATGAAGGCTGTTCGGCGCGTCTTCGGCGAGTCGTTCGCGGCGTACGAGTCCACGAAGCCCCTCACCGGGCACTGCCTTGGCGCGGCCGGGGCGGTGGAGGCGGCGATCTGCTGGCTCAAGCTCGCCTCCGGCGACATCTCCGGCCCGGCGCTTTCCAACTCCTTCGCCTTCGGCGGCTCCAA
>CAMOHV010000191.1 GCA_946615275.1 uncultured Verrucomicrobiota bacterium
TCCCCAGCGTCTCGCCCACGTACGCGAACGAGTGGTAGCCGCGTTCAAGGTAATACTTCGCCGCCATTACGCCGATCGCCCGCGAATCCATCCGCACGACCGGGAAATCCGCCAAAGGCGCGCCAATCGACGTCAGCCCTTCGCGTGGAAGCGGTTCGCAGAGAATGACGGGAACCTTCAGCGCCGCGACATGCCGTGCTTTCGAGCGGGGCGTCATGCACATGATGACGGCATCGCATCCCAACTTCGCGGGATCAAACGTCTGTTCCCCTTCACGAGATTCAAGGAACAAAAGACGCCAAGGCTCGTGACGCTCCGTGTAGTCGATGATTCCTCGCAACATGGAGCGCACTCCCTTCAGGGCCGGGGTGTCAAGAACCGCCACAACAGGCACATGTGAATCCATGACGCGGATTTTACCATAAACTGATGCGTCGCGCAATGGCATCAGGCCGCAAAAAGGAAAATATTTTTTCGCTTTTCGCCATATCGCCCTCTCGGTCAATATGAGATAATTCTAATGCTCTTGTGGCAAGAAAGGAAATCCATGATGAACACCTCCAAGATCTCAACGGCTGTCCTGCTTGCGGCGCTGGCGGGCGCGGCGTTCCCGCTCTTCGCCGACGGCGAGGGATGGCAGTCGCGTCTGCCGATGCAGGACACGTTCGTGAACTACTACGCCAGAGGCACCGCGTTCGGCGACAACAACTACCTCATCGTCGGCAACGGGCGAGAAACCTGCCTCTTGTTCAACGTCTCCGGGCTGGAGAACGCGACTGCAGTCCGCATCGCCCTGTGCGTCGTCCAAGGCGCAGGCGTCGACTCGAACACGGGGGAATACTACGTGCAGCCGCTTTTCCTTCGGGTCATGCGGCATCGTCGCTGGAACGAGTACGAGCTCACGTGGAATTCGCTTCCGGCGGGCGAGTTCCCTTCCGTGCCGTCGCCGATTCTGCCGAAGGACGATCCGACGGTCGCCGCCTATGTGGAGAACGCCAACCAGGCTGTCGGAACGTGGGTCTACGCGGATGTGACAGCCGCCGCCAAGGCCGCAGCCGCAGACGACGGCATCCTCGCCCTTCATGTCTACACGCCGTGGGGCAATGGCGGCGGCGGCAAAGATCCTCTCGCGTTCTACTCCAAGGAGTACGCCGCCGATGTGTCCCTTCGCACGAGACTTGAATGGCAGGGCGCGGAAAACGCCACCGAACTACCCCTGTTCCAGACGACGAAGGAAGACACGTTCCTGCGCGGCGGCAACTACAAGAGTTCCGTCCTTGGCAATGAGGAATACATCACCGTGTCGCGCGATTCGGCAGGTTTTTCGGAATTCACGCGCGAGGGGCTGCTGAAATTCGACCTTTCTGGACTCTCCGGGCGCACCGTCTCGTCAGCCGAACTGAGGCTGAGGATGTACGACTCCACCACGTACGCGGGAAAACTCGTGGAGTTCCGGCTCATCGACGACTCGTCATGGTCCGAGGCGACCGCGAATGGGAACAACCTGCCCAACGGCATCACGCCGCCCGACTCTTGGGCTGCGGAGACTCCGGCGAATGCGATCCGCGTCGTCCCGCCCGGCCCCGGAACGTACATGGCCGTGGAACTGGCGCCGCTCGTCAACCAGGCGCTGGCGGCGGGAAGGACGGAGATGTCCCTTCTCGTGACACGTCAAGACGCCAACTATTTCATCTTCTACACCAAGGAGCATGCCGAAGCGGCCAGACGTCCGCGCCTGCGGATTTTTCTCAAGGACGAGCCTGCGCCGACTGCGACGCGCAAGCCCCTGCAGGAGACGCTCGTTTCGGGATTCAGCTCGGCAACGATGGACACAGCCTACTACGCCGGCGACTTCACAAACCATTTCCAAATCGGATGTGACGAGAACAACAAAGTGCTTTACGGCGTGATGCTCTTCGATCCTTCCAAGCTGGCGGATGCGGCGTTCGTGCGTCTGCGCGTGAAGGGCAAGAACATCCTCCCGGCGGGGAACGGCATCCTCCGGGTATCAGCGTGGACGACGGATGCATGGAACGAGACGAACCTGACGTGGAACACGACGGGGCCCTGGTTCCCGCAACCGGCATCCGTCAGGGACGGAACCGCTCTTCCGGGCGAAGTTGCCAGCGTGTTCCTCTCGCAGCGGAAAACCGACAATCCCTGGTTTGACGTGGACGTGACGGCGGCGGCGCGGGCGGCGGCCCAGGCGGGGCGGATGCTCTCGCTCGGCCTCTTCAGCAACGTCGCCTGGATCCAATTCTACAAAGGCGCGAGCGACTACCCAGCCGTCTTGGTCTTCCCAGATCCTGACGCGACGTTCGGCAACAAGGTGACATGCTCGCTCGGCGAAAGCGGCGGCGAACCGGCGTTGCGCCTCGAATGGTCGCCGAGTCCAGCGGCAGGCGCAACGTACACGGTCGAGAGGCTGAAAGGCGATAGGTGGGTCATGGTTGCCCCTGGACTTGCGGAGCCGACATGCCTCGATCCAAAGGCGGAGCCTTACGTGGAACAGACGTATCGCATCACCGCCACTGCGGATGGCGCAAGCGAAAGCGTCGTCAAGTCCGTCACGCTCGTGCCGACGGTCAAGGTCTTCGCCTGTGCCGACACGTATGTCAGAAATGGCGGTAACAACAACACGTCGTTCGGCACGGAATCCATGCTTGTCCACAAGTACGAGGGGGTTGACACGGTCGGCGGCGTGCGCGAGGCATTCTACCGCTTCGACATGTCGGAGATGCCGTCGGACTTCGTTTCGGCGACTCTGAAGCTGTACACGATCGGTCCGACGGGCGGTGCCTACGCGGGCGCGCGTCTCGACGTGCTGAAATATCCCGATTTCGAGTGGACGGATGCGGCCGCGCCGACGTGGAACGACGTGTTCGGCAACGGCTGGTCGACGCCTCTGGCGCGCAGCAACGGCACCGACCCCAAGCGCGCGGCGGAAAAGGTCCTCGGCTCGTATTCGTGCGATGTCTCCGGCAACATCCAGCCGGACGTGCCGGTCTGCTTCGAGGTGACCGGCGCGATTCGCGCGGCAAAGGCGGCGGGCGAATCCCACATCACGCTGCACTCGGCGACGTATGGCGGTGGCAACTGGAACTTCGGCATCATTCCGCGCGAGCGTTCGCAGGGAGTCTCGTGCGCGGCGCAGATCGTGTTCACGCTCAAGAACTGGACGGTCCGCGGCATGGTCATCACGATTCGGTAATAACTGGAAGCGAAAATAATGAGATTTCTGTTGTTCGGAAACATGTTGCTGGCGGTTGCGGCTGCGTGGGGCGAGACTGACTGGGCGCGGCTGAACATAGCCGCGAGAGAACAGGCGAAGACGCCGATCCGCGCGGGCGTGCCCGGCGTGCGCCCGTTCTGGAACGCCCACGCCAAGGCGTTCATTCATCCCCCCGCCTTCTACTTCAAAGAGGTGGATGGAGCGAAAGGATACCGATTCACCCTTGCGGACGCGCAGGAGCGCGTCCCTTCCGGACATTCCTGGACCGCGTCCAAGCCCTGGCTCCCCATCCCGGCCGACATCTGGGATTCGCTGAAGCCCGGCTACTACACGCTCAAGGCGGAAGGCTCGGGCGAGCGCACGTTCTACCGCGCGGCCGTGTTCCAGGGGCCGTACCCCAAGGGCGCGTGCGATTACCGCGAGGCGGCGCGAAAGGTCTACGCCGCCATCTACAATCTGCCGCAGGTGCAGGGATGGAAAACGAGCGACGATCCGCCGGAAGGCTACGACCTCTACTGCTACCCCGCGAAGATCATCAGCTCCATGATCCGCGCGCTCGTGCGCCACGCACAGGCCGAGCCGAAAGATTCCCCGGCCTCGCTGAGAATCGCCCGCAAGATGGCGGACTGGCTCATCGCGCACAGCCAGCCCGCAGACGCGCCGCTCGCGTATTTCCCGCCCACGTACTGGGGCGACCGCCGCGACGTGGCGGTGAAGAACGCCGGGCAGAACATGCTGCTCTACCCGGCCCACGCCGCGCTCGCCTACCTCGACCTCGCGGATGTTCTGCGCCATGCCGGTCGCGGCGCGGATTCACAGAAGTACCAATCCGCCGCGCTCGCCATCGCGCGCACCTACGCGCGCCTGCAGGACGCAGACGGCACGTGGCCGCTCAAGGTGCGCGAGAAGGACGGTTCGTCCGTGCGTGCGAACCGGCTTGTGCCGGGCCGCTACATTCTCGGCTTGCTTGACCGTGCGGAACTAGCCGCTGGGACGGCGGCTCCCCATGCGTTCGCCCAAGCGCGTGACCGCGCGTTTGCCTACGTGCTGGACGGCCCGATGAAGACCTGGAACTGGGATGGCCAGTTCGAGGACATGGATCCGATGCCGCCGTACAAGAACCTTCAGAAGGGCGTCGCCGTCGATGCCGCCCTGCGCCTCTTCAAGTTGGGACGCGTCGCCGAGGGGTGCGAGCTCGTGGACTGGTGCGAGGACCAGTTCGTCGTGTGGAGCGACCCGATCC
>CAMOHV010000192.1 GCA_946615275.1 uncultured Verrucomicrobiota bacterium
TCGCGTCCTTCGGCGCGTTCGTCGAGCTCGAGGACGGCGTGGACGGCCTCGTCCACATCTCGCAGATCTCGGACGAGCGCGTTGACAAGGTCAAGGACAAGCTCGAGGTCGGCCAGGAGGTCGAGGCCCGCGTGGTCAAGGTCGACCGCGGCGAGCGCCGCATCGGCCTCTCGATCAAGGCCGTGAACATGACCGACGAAGAGGTGAAGGCGCTCGAGGCCGAGGCCGCGGGCGAGACCGACTCCGGCGCGATGAGCTCCGGAAGCGTAAGCCCCGACCAGCTCGGCGGCCTCGCGGCGGCGTTCGACGACGCGTTCCAGTCCGTCGAGTGGCAGCCCGGCGAGCCCGAGCAGAAGTGACATATCAAGAAAGGACACATAGAATGGCCAGAGTCTGTGAAATCTGCGGAAAGGGCCCGTCTGCGGGCCAGCACATCGTCCGCAAAGGTTCGCCCAAGTACAAGGGCGGCATTGGTCTGCACACCACCGGCATCTCGAAGCGCCGCTTCCTGCCGAATCTGCAGACCGTGCGAGTGACCGACGGCAAGGGCAACACCTGCCGCAAGCGCGTCTGCGCGCGCTGCATCAAGGCCGGGAAAGTAGCGAAGGCGTAATCCGCCCCCCGCGAAAAAAATCCGGTAAAAAGCGCCTTCGGCACTTGCCGAAGGCGCTTCTTTATTCTATAATGTATGTGCCCCACTTTAAAGGAGATTCAGCAATGAGCGAAAAAGACATCATAGAGACAACCGAGACGGAGGCCGAAGCGCCTCTTGCGGCGGAAGCCCCGGCTGACGCCGAGGTGCCTTTCGACCCCGAAGCGCCCATTGACGGCGAGGACGCCGAGGGCGGGACCATAATCCGCGACACGGACATCGTGTTTGACTGCCCTCACTGCGGCCACAACCTCGCGATCGACTACCGCGGCGCCGGGCTGCAGATCAACTGCGTGAACTGTGGCGAATCCGTCCTCGTGCCGATTCCGGGCGAGATGAAGATCGACGACCTCGACCTCGAGCCAGGCGAGATACTCAAGCAGCTGTTCGCCACGCGCCGCAACCTGCAGAAGGCCGAGGCGATGGCCGAGACGCTCGCAGCGCGCATCGACGAGATGACCAGCGAGCGCGAGGCGCGCGAGGCCGCGCTCGCCACGCTGGAGCTGAAGGTCGACGAGCTGAAGCAGCTCTGCCTGCAACAGGCCACGGTGAACGACAAGATGTCCTCGATAGTCTCCGGGCTTCTGGGCGCGCGTCCCGACGACGCCGCGCCCGCGGCCGACGTCGAGGCGCCGGCGGCAGAGTGATGTCGGTCCGCTTCCATTCCATCTTCGTGAACGCGCTCACCTTCTCGCGCGTGCCGCTCATCTTCGCGTGGGCGGCGTGCGCGGTGGTGGCGCATTTCCGCGCGAGCGTGCCCGTGGCGGCGGCGGCGTGCGTGTTCATGTTCCTCGCCGGCATCTCCGATCTCTACGACGGGAAGCTGGCGCGCCGGTGGAAGGTCGTATCCACTTTCGGGAAGCTCGCCGATCCGCTGATGGACAAGGTGTTCTTCATAGTCTCGTTCCCGACCCTCCTCTGGCTCATCGGCGTCCAGGCCGAGAACGTCGTCCACGGCGTGGTGATGCTGGCGTTCACAGTGCTGTACATCCTGCGCGACCAGTGGGTCACGTTCCTCCGCGCCGTTGCCTCCACCTACCACGCCGACGTCTCGGCGATGTGGCTCGGCAAGGTGCGCACGGCGCTTTCATTCCCCGCGGCGGGGTTGATCTACTTCTACCTTGCGTTCCATGGCCTCTTTCCTGCGCAGGTGGCCTACTGGTTCCTAGTGTCGGTCTACGCCATAGAGGGCGGGCTCATCCTCCTCAACGTCTATTCCTGCGTCGTCTACACGCGCACATACTGGCCATACCTCATGACGGCTCTCAATAGCTGATCGCCGGGTCGGAACCAGTGGAATCCACTTGCGTGGCGCGCGGGGTTATGGTATCATTCTACTGTCACTCGGCGGCAAGGTGCGTCGCCGCGCACAACGGCCAAGTCTGGCCAAGGATTTCAAACAGGAAAAGGAGCATAAGAAAATGACGATGACAAGAAGGACGTTCCTCGGAACCTCCGCGCTCGCGCTGGGCGGATGCGCCACGGGCGGCGCGGGCCCGCGCCACGCGAGCGACTACGAGGGCGTGCAGGTGGGCGTGATAACGTACTCCTACCGCTCGATGCCGCGCGACTGGCGCGACGTGCTCAGGTATGTGCGCGAGGACCGCCTCGGCACGATCGAGCTCATGGGCGACGACGCCGAGACCTTCATCAACATCCCGCGCAACCGCCCGAAGGACAAGAAGGACTTGCCGGCCTTCGCCGCGCAGGTTGAGAAGATGCGCCTTGGCGCGGACATCGCGAAGTTCGCCGAGATGCGCCGCATCTTCGCCGACGCCGGGGTGGACATCCACATCGTCAAGTTCGGCGGCGTCGGTACCGGCTCCGACGAGATCAACGACTACTACTTCAACGTCGCCAAGGCCCTCGGCGCGCGCGCCATCACCCGCGAGGTGCCCGCTCCCAAGGACTTCGACACCATCGGCCCCCGCTGCGCTAAGTTCGCCGACAGGCATGGCGTCTTCGTCGCCTTCCACAACCACACGCAGATCAACTCCACCACCTACGACGGCTCGCTCCTCGGCTACTCGCAGAACCTGCGCATCAACTTCGACATAGGCCACTACGTCGCCGCCTCCGTGGGCGACCCCATCGACTTCGTGCGCAAGTACCACGACCGCATCTTCTCCATCCACCTGAAGGACCGCACCACCAAGGAGCACGGGCAGAAGAACCTCGCCTTCGGCCAGGGCGACACGCCTCTCAAGCCCCTCTTCGACGTGATGAAGGCGAACGGCTGGGACTATCCCTGCGACATCGAGCTCGAATACGCCATTCCGCAGGGCTCCGACGCCTGCAAGGAAGTCGGTATCTGCAATGGCTACTGCGAGAAGCTCATCGTTGGCTGATCCCCCCGGAAGCGGAAACATGATGGAAGATGGCATCGCCATGAACAGAAAGACATTCCTCATCCTCTGCCTCGCCGCCGCCGCGCTCGCAGGCTGCACGTGTCCCTGCGCGGCCGACGCCGCCAAGGTGCGCGTGGGCTCCTACAACATCCGCCTCGCGACGGGCGACAAGGGCACCGACAACGCATGGCCAAAGCGCTGCGACGACATGATCGCGCTCATACGCAGTCTGAACCTGGACGTCTTCGGGCTCCAGGAGGTGCGCCCCGAGCAGGCGAAGTTCCTCGCGGAGAAGCTGCCCGAGTTCGTCTATGTGGGCGAGCACCGCGGCGCGGACAGGAAGAGCGACGAGGCCTCGCCCGTGTGCTACAGGAAGGATCGTTTCAAGGCGCTCAAGAGCGGAACGTTCTGGCTCTCCGAGACGCCCGAGGTGCCGGGAAGGAAAGGGTGGGGCGCGGCCTGCCCGCGCGTCTGCTCGTGGCTTCTCCTCGAGGATCTCAGGACCGGACGCCGGTTCTGCTTCGCGAACACGCACACTGACCACGTCTCCGAGCTCGCGCGCAAGGAGGGGATGCTCCTCATCATCGAGCGCATGAAGGAGTTCGGCGCGGGCGTGCCGATCGTCTTCACGGGCGACCACAACTGCCGCGAGACGGAGGCGCCGGCGGTCGCCGTCTCCAAGATCCTCAAGAACGCGCTGTACGAGAGCGAGACGCCGCCGAAGGGGCCGTGGCGCACGTTCAGCGGATGGCAGTGGCGCGACTCCGAGTTCCCGGCAGTGGACGCCATGAAGCTTCCCAGCCACGTACGCAACGCCCGCAAGGGCTCGCCCGACGCCGAGAAGGCCAAGAACGGCGGGTACGTCTGGGAGGACTGCGGCCCGCGCATCGACTACATCTACGTCTCGCCCGGCGTGCGCGTCCTTGACTATGCCACGCACGCGGATCCGCGCCCTGGGACGCATCTATATCCGTCCGACCACTTCCCGCTCTCGGCGACGATCGAGATCCCCGCGCCCTGACGGCCCCAATCCTGAATCTTCTGCATGAACCCGATAGCAAAGCGAACGATAACCGCGCTCTCCACCGCCGCAGGCGTGGTGGCGCTCTTCCTGTGGTGCCCGCTCCGGGCGATACCCGTGATTCTGCTCGCCCTCTCGACCCTGGTGCAGCTTGAGTTCTACATGGTGGCGCGCAAGTACAGGCCGGCGACGTGGCTCGGAATCGTCCTGGGGGGCGTGTGGCTGATCGCGAGCGCGGCGTGGCCGGCGGCGGACATCTCCATCGTGAACTTCCTGATCGGTCTGCCTGTGTTCCTCATCGCGGCATTCTTCCTGATGTCGCTCTTCGTGCTTTTCGACAAGCGCTGCGAGAACCCCGTCGGGTCGCTGGCCGTGACGTGGGCAGGGTTCTTCTACGTGCCGTTTATGGTGTCCATCTTCCTGCGCGTGATCCAGACGGCGGG
>CAMOHV010000193.1 GCA_946615275.1 uncultured Verrucomicrobiota bacterium
ACGGAGCCGAACATCGGGTGGCAGTTGGAATACACGTTGTCGGACTCCTTCCACGTCTCCCAGAGCGTGGTCGCGCCGCGGTCGATCATGTGCATCCACCCGGGGAACCCGCGGTGTCGCACGATCCTCTCCGCGAGGTCAAGCCGCCCGTGCTCCGAAAGATACATGAGCATGTAGCGCGTCGTGAAGATGCCGGTGGTCGGCGTGCAGCCCTTCGCCTCGATCGCGGCGACGAGCGCCTTCTCCGCGGCGGCCACCTGCTCCGGCGGCACGAGGCCGAGGTAAAGGCCCAGGGCCTGCGCGCTCTGCGTCCCGTTCGCCACGACGCCGCCCTTCACGTACTTCGCCGCGAACGCCTTCCTGATCTTCTCCTCCACCGCCGTGAACTCCCGGACGTCGCCCTCCCGGCCGAGCGTCTTGGCGAAGGCAAGCGTGAGCCGCGCGAACTCGTGGGCGTGCGCCGTCGCGACGGCGTCGTTGGGCGCGCGCTCGAGCGCCTCGTGGTCGCCGATGCATCGCGGCACGATGCCGTCGGGGAACTTCGCGTCCAGAAGGCGAAGGTAGCGGGCGCAGACGGGGTAGAACGCGAGCGCGCGGCCCTTGACGTCGGGATGGTGCCTGATGAGCGCGTCCATCAGGACGGGCACCGCGAGCGCCCAGCTGACGGGCCCCGCGCGGCGCGGGCCGTAGTTGCCGGCGGATATCCCCACGTACGGCGCGGTCTCGGTGATCCAGCCGTCGTCCGCCGCCTCGTCGGCGAAGTCCTGGAGCGCCTTGAGGTAGAACTCGCGCATGTCCCAGTTGAGGATGAACGCCTCGCATGTGGCGACGATGTCGCCGCCGTAGCCAAGGCGCTCGCGGCCGGGGCAGTCGCTCTGCACGCCGCCGATCATGTTCGCAAGGAACGTCCGGCGGCATATCTCGTGGATGCGGGCGAAGTCCGGGTCGGACGCCTTGAACGCCTTCGCCGCCGGGGCGTCGCGCAGGTCCGAGGAGATCGGCGTGAAGAGCGCGTCGCCGCCCTCGGCCGGGCTGTCGCATCCGCGCACCTCGGCGTAGCGGCAAATGTGCCACGTGAAGACGGGCGCGAACGTCTCCGCCGCGCCGCCGCCGCAAACGTAGAGGTCGCGCTGGCAGGCGACGTCAGGCGCGCCCGGACCGCCCATGCCGGCCCGCTTCACCTGCCCGGCCGTCTGCGTAAGCACGTTCACCGTGCCGTCCGCGTTGAGCCGCTCCCCGTAGACGATCTCGATCCGCCGCCCCCTCGGCTGTCCCTTGAACGTGAACCTCGGGCATCCAGAGAGGTTCTTCCCGAAATC
Organism: uncultured Verrucomicrobiota bacterium; assembly: GCA_946615275.1. The sequence continues at coordinate 1,320 of CAMOHV010000193.1, forward strand.
CACCACCTGCACGCCGGGTTTAATCCACCTGGACTTCCCGCGAAGCGGCTCGCCAAGCGGGACGGTCGGCGGCGCGCGGCGCCGTACGATCCTCCCCTTCGGCCCTTCGACCTTCGCGGCGCTGCGCCATGCGGCGCCGGCCTCCCGCGCCATGTCCACCTCCGCGCCGAGGTAAACGCAGTTGCGCACGATGTGCGTCTCGCGCCACTTCCATTCAAGCGGCGCCTCCACGCCCTCGACCGCGAGCTTGAAGCACGGCCTCCCATGCGCGAGCATCGAGCGGAAGTTGCGCTGCCCCCAGAAGAGCAGCGGCGGCAGATTGTAGAAGCCGTTCCCCAGCGTCACGGAAAGAATGTTGGTGGCGGGCCATGGGCGAAGCGCGCCGGACGGCGGCTGGATGGAATCGGCGTAGATCGTGCGGTCGAACGGGCTCCAGAGCGGAGCGATCCCCGCGCCCGCGCCAGGCCCCGCGTCGAGTCCGTTCAGCGTGAGGCGGTAGAAGCCCGCGACCGCAATGTCGATGCGCGCATCGCCCTTCCCTTTGGGCAGCACGAACTCAGCCCTGAACTCGGGGGCGGGATCCTCGTCGTAGAACGCGGCGGCGTTCGCAGGCTCCGGCCTGCCGTCGCCGATCCACGGAATGTCGGCGAGGGCCTTGAGGAAGTGCGTCTCGTCGCCGGGCCTGTTCAGATGCACGTCGCTCAGCACGCCGAGCTTCATCATCGGCCTGCCGCCCATGATGTCGCCCGCGAGCGCGCCGTATCTGAATCCCGCGGCAGCCGCGCAGACGCCGCCTATGAACCATCTTCTTGTGAGCATTTTCCTCCTCGACATCATTCTATAAGTTGAAAAGTTGAAAGGTTGAAAAGTTTCTCTACTTACACCCATTTACATTCCCGTGCGAAGCGCGGGCGGCGGGCTTGTCTCGATCCTGTCGATCACGCCACGGCCGGTGGATCGGCCGTCCTTGTTGATGTCGTCGAAGGCGGCGGAGTGCACAAGTTCCTTAGGCGGAGTTCCGTGCGCGCGGACGTCCTCCAGCACCACACGTCCAACGCGGCAGCTCACGTATGGATCGAATATCTCCGTGCCGTGCTTCCCGTCCTTGCCGGGGAAAAAGCACGACTTCGGCCCCACCTGCACAAGGTGCGTGAGGGGCCATCTGTCGGCGTGGAACGTGATGTCGATGTTCTTGAAGTGCACAAGCGAGAGGTTCGCGCCGAACTCGAAGGCGGCGAAGTGACCGCGCGGCGCCTCCTGCGTCATATACTGCCCGATCTTGTCGATGGGGGAGTCGAGATCGATCTCGAGATCGGAGAAGAAGAGGTTCCCACCGGATCCGACCTCGCTCCATTCCGGCTCGGAGCCGATCTGGTAGCGCGGCGTCTGGAGGTACATCTTGTATGTCGTGACGCCTTTCACGCGGCGGAATATGACGTCCGAGATCGCGCAGTCCACCACCGAGCCGTCGGCGTACTTGTACTTCGCTGGCTGGATGCGTATGGCCGGATACGCGGGAACGTCGGGGAGGCGCACGAGCTCGAGGTCTTCGCAGAGGATGAAGCGCTGCGGGCCGAAGTCCACAGAGGAGTTGAGCCAGTCGTAGGCGTTGAGCGCGACAAGGTCGTCGCCCACCTGCCCGCGCACGTTGCGCGCGAGGACGCGCGTGAGGTTGCCGTTGAGATGGAGGCCGTCAGCGAAGCAGCGGTCGAACGTTATGTCGCGAAACGCGGCGGCGTCGGCATCGCCGGCCTGCACGGCGAAGCCGCCTGTGTGGTGGAACGTCGCGCCCGTCACGGACAGGCGGTCCACGTTGTTGAAGAAGAACATGGTGGACACGCCGAAGTAGTTCCCCTTCCTGCGCGGGAGGAGGTTGAACATGCCGGTGCGGCCGTATCCGGCGCGGCGGACGCAACAGTCCTCCCAGCGCCCGCCGACGACGGCAATGTCCGAGTCGCGCACGGCGGAAGCGGGAATGGGGGCGAGAGTTCCGTCCAGCGCGGAGGCGTTCCGAAGAAGGACTGTTCGCATGCCATCGGCGAGGCGAATCGTCGCGCCCCTGGCCTCGATGCGTCGGCGGGACGGCACTGTCACCGTGCCGTCGAAGAAGTACTTCTCCGGCGAGGCGGGGATCGTCACGATCTCATGCTCGTCGAGCGCCTTCTGGAGCGCCGCGGTCCACATGTTCGTACCGTTCACCGTGCGCACGAGCGCGCGGTAGTCCGCAAGCGAGCATCTGTCTGAGAGCGCCGATTGGCGCTCGTCTATCTCGCAGCACGCCGCCGCCACCTCGCGCTCTATTCGAGATTGCGCCACCGCATCGCCCCCTACACGTGCGTCGTCCGCGCCGGACAAGCTTGCGTAGTCGCCGATGCGGCGGAAAAGCCTCTCAAGCCTCTCAAGCTCGAACCCCTCCTTCGGACGCTCCGCGACCACCGTCTCTGGATGGAACTGCACTCCTATCATGGGCAGGGTCTCGCTCTCGATCGCCTCCACCGAACCGTCAGGGGAATACGCCGACACCCTGAATCCGGGGGCCAGACGGTTCACGGCCTGGTGGTGGTGCGACGCGACAGCAAGCTCGTTCGTCCCCAGAAGACGCGCGAGCTTCGTGCCGGGCACTATCGAGACGGTGTGCGTCGGGGGATTCGTGGCCGCGCCGAAGTAAGAGTACCTTCCATGCTTCACGACGGGCTTCCCGTTGCTGCCGTCGAAGACGTCAGGCACGTGCTGGTGCAGCGATCCGCCGAAGAAGACGTTCATGATCTGCTCGCCGCGGCATATCCCGAGGACGGGCATGCGCCGCTTTGCGGCATAGCGGAGGATCGCGGAGTCGAATTCGTCGCGGAACGGATCGGGGTCGCTGGCGCGGGGATGGCGCGCCTCGCCGTAGAGGGCGGGGTTCACGTCGGCCCTGCCGCCGGAGACGATCACGGCGTCGGCGCGGTCGAGAATGCGCGCAAGGGCGTCGGCGTCGAGGGTCTTGGGTATTATGAACGGGATGTGCCCGCAGCGCTCAAGCGCGCGGGCGTAGTACTCCTCCACGTTGTTGTGGTTCTTGTTGCACGCATCGCTGATGCCAACAAAGAGGCGTCTCTGCGGGCATTCCGCGAACATGGCCGCGCACGCGAGCGCAATCGCCAA
>CAMOHV010000194.1 GCA_946615275.1 uncultured Verrucomicrobiota bacterium
AGAGCATCTCCTCGTCGGTGAACGACGTCATCCGCATCAAGGAGCGCCCCTTGAGTCCAGGCATCCATTTCAACATGCTTTCCACCTTTCTGTAACTTTCGTCAATTGAGATTGAAATCGTTCAGGCACTTCAAGTACCCGGCGGGATTGCCGATATCGTGGCGACGCCCTGGATAGCGGTATCCGAAGACCTGCGAATCAGACAGAAGCCGCCGTATGGCGTCGGTGAGCTGTATCTCGCCGCCCGCGCCGGGCTCCTGCGTCTCAAGAAGGCCGAATATCGCGGGGGAGAGAAGATAGCGTCCGGCGATGGCAAGGCGCGATGGCGCCAACTCCGGCGACGGCTTCTCCACAAGGTCGGAAAGCCTGTAGACGCGTCCGTTGCCGCCGCCGCACGACTCGCCCTTCACTATGCCGTAGCGCGACACACGCTCCAGCGGCACCTCCTCAAGCCCCACCACCGACGCGCCGCCGTTCGCGCGCGAGATCTCCGCCATGGCGGCGGACGGCGCCTCGCCCGACACTAGCGCGTCACCCAGCAGCACCAGCACCGGATCCGCGGAATCCGCGAGAACCGGCGCGGCCTGCAGAACGGCGTGCCCAAGGCCCTTCTGCTCGCTCTGATACGCCCATCTGATCCTGGACGCAAGCCCGACGTCTCCATCGAAATATCGGCGAATGATCTCCTTCTCGGGAGAGATCACCACCACTACCTCGTCCGCGCCCGCGTCAAGCGCCTCATCCACGATCAGCTGGATCGCGGGCTTCGCGCCCACGGGCAGCATCTCCTTGGGAACGACTCGCGTGACGGGCAGAAAGCGCGTGCCATGCCCCGCCGCTGGAATGAGCGCCTTCACCTGCCGGACATCTTTCTGAAGTAGGCTATCGTCTTCGCTAGCCCTTCTGATAGAGGCACCTTCGGCTCCCAGCCAAGAAGCTCCTTCGCGAGCGTGATGTCGGGCTTGCGGCGCTTGGGGTCGTCCTTGGGGAGCGGCTCGTAGACAAGCTTTGAGGTCGATTCCGGGATGAGGCGCAGCGTCTCCTCCGCAAGTTCGCGTATGGTATACTCGCCCGGGTTGCCAGTGTTGATGACGCACGCGCCGAGGCCATTCCGGGCGAAGAACGTCTGGACGGACGCGCGGTCCAGCTCCATGTAGCGGCGGAACGCCCCGATCAGGTCGTCGCAATACTGGAAGCTGCGCGTCTGCGAGCCGTCGCCGAAGAGCGTGATGTCGGCGTTGGCGAGCGCCTGCATGATGAAGTTGGAGATCACGCGTCCGTCCTTCGGGTGCATGTTGGGGCCGTAAGTGTTGAAGATCCGCACCATGCGCACGTCCACGCCGTACTCGCGCGAGTAGTCGGCGCATAGCGTCTCGGCGCAGCGCTTGCCCTCGTCGTAGCAGGACCGTATGCCGATCGTGTTCACGTTGCCCCAGTACGTCTCCACCTGCGGATGGACGAGCGGGTCGCCGTATATCTCGCTCGTGGAGGTGTGCAGCACGCGCGCCTTCGTCTTGAGAGCCAGGTCCAGGACGTTCATCATCCCCAGGACAGAGCTCTTCAACGTCTCCACCGGATTCTTCTGGTAGTGGATGGGCGAGGCGGGGCAGGCGAGATTGTATATCTCGTCGAACTGCCCCCAGAAGGGCTGCGTGACATCGTGCAGCACGAACGAGAACTTCGGATTGCCGAAGAGGTCGTAGATGTTGGACTTCGTCCCGGTGAACAAGTTGTCCAGGGCCGTCACCTCATAGCCGTCCGCGAGAAGGCGGCGGCAGAGATGGGAGCCGAGAAAGCCGGCTCCGCCGGTCACTAGGGCTTTTCTAGGTAGTTTCATGATGGTCTTTTCGCTTTATGCCTTGCGTGTCGCTTGTATTATATCATATTTTCGCGGATTACGCCTCTGCGGGACGCGGAGGCAGCACGCCGTTCTCGAGGAGGTCGCGGCAGATCAGGCGCACCTCGGTGTCGAAGCTACCGTTCACGATCCACTTCAGGATGTTCTTCTCGTGCGCGAAGAGGTCCTTCAGAGACTTCCCGCGCTGCTTGCCGAAGTTGATGCGCCATTCGCCGTTCATCCAGCGGATCATGCCGTTGCGGTCTGCGTTGAGAGGGTCGCGCGGCACAAGGTATTCGTCCATCTCGGCCGTGGTGCGCGGCAGGTCGGGATAGCGCTCCATCTGCGCCTTCAGAACGTCTAGCGTCGCGCGGGCGTCGGCCGACGCGCCGTGCGCGCCCTTGTGGTCCCGGCCGCAGTAGAAGCGCACGGCGGCGGTGAGGTCGCGCGGCTCCTTGCGGTGGAATATGCGCTGCACGTCCACGTGCCGGCGGCGGGACGCCGCGAAGTTGATCCCGACGCGGGCGAACTCCTCCTCCAGGCAGGGGATGTCGAAGCGGTCGGCGTTGAACCCGGAGAGGTCGCAGCCGTCGAAGAACGCGTATATCTCCCTGGCGCATTCGGCGAAGGTGGGGCACGCGGCCACGATCTCGTCCGTGATGCCATGGATGGCCGTCGTCTCCGGCGGGATCGGCACGCCGGGGTTGAGAAGCCAGTCCTTCTCCACTTCGGAGCCGTCGGGCAGCACCTTCACTGCGGCGAGCTCGATGATGCGGTCCTGGCGGGCGTTCACCCCCGTGGACTCGATGTCGAACACCACGAGCGGACGGTCAAGCGCGAGCGCCAGCGCCCTGCGCGGTTCCTGTTCCTTCACTTCCATTTCTCACCCCGCCTGTCATTTCTTGAGGAGCCAGTCCTCGGCCGGGACGGTGACGCCGTCCGCCGAGGCAGGGCTCTTGTTGTAGTTCACATAGACCGCCGAACCGTCCGAATACTTCGTGCGGAAAAATCCCGGCGCCAGCTCGTCGTGCCCGTCCATCCAGAGATACTGCAGATACGATAGCTTCAGATACGGTTCTATGGAGCGCTTGATGGCGGCGACAGACTCCACGAGCTGCGCGTCCGTCCCGCACTCGAGGTCCTGGTCGCCCATCCAGTTCTGGCCCTTCGAGAGGAAGTTGGCGTAATAGTAGTACGTCGGCCGCGCGCCGAACTCTATCGCCTTGAGCTCGCTTGCCCGCCCCTTGAGCATCGCGTTCACGGTGGTGGTGAACGGATTGGAGAGGATTATGCCGTTGTAAACGAGCGGGAACATCGGCACGAGCCTGTCCACCAGCCCCGCGTAGGTCTTCTCCTCGAACGGACGCGCGAAGGAGGCGTACAGGATGTAGTCGAGCTGCCCGGCGTTCTGGTCGTAGCCGCCCTCGGAGGCCACCCCGCCGAAGGTGTCGCGCGCGAGGTTCAGGATGTTGCCCACCCACATCACCGACTGCGGCACGTTGAGCGGATGGTATTCGCTCGCGCACAGCTCCACCGGCACGCAGCTGTACACGTCGAGGTAGTGGAGGCCCCTGAAGCCGAGCGCTGCGATCATGGGCATCTGCTGCGTGGCGAAGCGCTCGTATGCGCGTCGCGGACAGATGGTGTACATGCGCCCGCCGCCCCACGTCGTCTTGCCGCGCCTCAAAGTGCCGTCCGCCGCGCGCTCGCGGATGTACTCGGCGTCCCAGCAGTCTGCTATCAGGTAGGCGTCGCGGTGGTTGCAGTGCGCCACCACCTCGTAGCCGAGGCCCTGCGCGTGGCGTATGGCCTCCTTGAGGCGCTCCACTCCACCAAGGCTCGGCTCCACCGGGAAAACCTGCGGCCAGCGCCCGTCGTGCCCGCCCACGTTCCAGCCCACTAGGCAGAACTCCACCCCGGGGATGCCCTGGCGCTTGAACTCGTCGGCGATCGCCTTGAAGCGGTCGAAGGTTATGACGGGCTTCACGGCCGGCTCGTCCATGACGGTCTGGTCCGGCTTGGGGCTCGGCACGGGCTTCCACGCAAGACGTACCCGCACCTCGGGGTTCTTCACCATGTAGTCGAGGATCGGACGTCTCTTCGCGCGCTCCGCGATCGGCGCCACCGCCTTGCGCCCAAGCTGCCATTTGCGGTATGCGCGCGCCATGCCGGCGTAGTCGGCGTCGTCTCCGTCCAGGAAGAGGAACTCCACCACTAGATCCTCGTAGACGTCCTCCATGTGCCAGTCCCACGCCATGGAAAACGAATAGGAACCATTCTTGTAGTCGACTGTGAAAGAATAGTTCCGCCCCATCCCCTTCACGATCGCCACCCACGCCACATCCGGCGTCTTCGCGCCGAAGAACGGCATCTTTGGACGCGCCAAGCGGCGGGACATGTCCTTGTCGCGCCGCCTGAACGTCCCTAGCTCCCCGTCGGAGTTCACCCAGTATCCGTCGGTCCCGGCGGGGATCTCGGCGTCGGCGGACGAAAGGCGCACCGACTTCACGTTCGGCGGCAGGGACTCCTTCTTGATGCGCAACTCGGCGCGACCGTTGTACGGCTCTACCTCGATCGTGTCGTTCTTCACACGGCCGTCCGCCGTGGTGATCTGCACGTC
>CAMOHV010000195.1 GCA_946615275.1 uncultured Verrucomicrobiota bacterium
GCATGGCATTGACTCCCCTGGACTGGACGGTGATCGCGGCGTATTTCGCCGTCACGATCTCCGTCGGGCTTTTCATGGGGCGCTTCGTCAAGGGCGCCGGCGACTTCTTCTCTGGCGGCGGGAAGGTGCCGTGGTGGATGGGCGCGATAAGTTCGTACATGGCGATGATCTCCTGCTTCGTGTTCATCGCCTACGCCCAGATCGGATACGAGGACGGCCTTGTGGGGCTCACGGTGTTCTGGTCCACGGCGTTCGCGGTCCTCGTGGGCACGTTCATATTCGCCCGGCGGTGGCAGAGGGCGCGCCTCGCGACGCCCGTGGAGTACCTCGAAAGAAGATACGGGCCGGGCGTGAGGCAGGTCGTGTCGTGGTGCGGAGTGGCGTTCCGCGTACTTGACAACACCGTCCGCCTCTACACCCTCGGCATCATCGCCTCGCAGTTCATGGGGGTGTCGCTGCCCGCGGGGATAGCCCTCGGCGCGGCGATCGTGCTGGTGTACACGCTCGCGGGCGGTCTCTGGAGCGTGCTGGTGACCGACGTGATACAGTGCGCCGTGCTGATGACGGTGGCGCTCACGATCCTGCCGATGTCTCTGAACGCCGTGGGCGGGCTCGGCGCTCTCTACCATGCCGTGCCGGAGCACTTCTCGCTCTTCGGCGGGCATCGCGGGACGCTGTGGTTCCTGGCGACGTACTACATGATCGTGTTCATAAAGTACAACGGAAGCTGGTCGTTCGTGCAGCGCCTCGCGTCGGTGCCGAGCGAGAGGGACGCGGTGAAGATGGGGATCCTCTCGGCGGCGATATTCTTCGCGTTCCCGATCCTGGCGGTCCTGCCGGCCGTGGCGGCGAGGGTGTATCTGCCCGACCTGCCGCCGGAGATGCACGAGAGGTGCTACATCGAGATGTGCACGCGGCTCCTGCCGAGGGGGATGCTGGGGCTCATGGTGTCGGCGATGATGGCGGCTTCGCTCTCCACGCTGGCGGCGGAGTTCAACGTCACGAGCTCGGTGTTCACGACGGACATCTACCGCAGGCTCTTCCGCAGGGACGCCGGCGCGCGGGAGACGCTCCTCGTCGGGCGGCTCGCGACCGTGGGCGTGGCGGCGCTCATCGCCTTCGGCGCGCTCTTCGTCTCGCGCCTCGGCGGCGCGTTCGAGGCCAACAAGTTCCTCATGGCGCTCTTCGGCGTGCCGATCGTGATACCCAGCGTGTTCGGGATACTGTGGAGGCGGCCGAACACGAAGGGCGTGTACCTGTGCATCGCGGCGGGCGTCGCCTCGGGCATACTGCTCAAGACGTGCTGGAAGGGGCTTTCCTGGGAGATGGGCACGGTGATCCAGATCGCTGTGTGCTTCGCCGGGTTCTTCGGCGGGGCTCTTCTCGGCACTTCGCCGATGGAGGTGAAGTCGCGGGACGAGCTGTTCGACGGCCTGGCGATTTCACAGGATGCGCAGAGGAGGGATGGGGATGATCGGATTCGATGAGATGTATTCTTGGGCGAGGGATCTGCCGATCGTCGATTGGCACAACCACCTCGACATGCGGATGCTGGCGGAGGACAGGCCCCTCGGCTCGCTTTACGACGTGTGGGTGATGGCCGACCCCTACAAGCACCGCGCGATGCGCATCTGCGGCGAGGCGGAGCGCGTCATCACGGGCGGCGCCGACGAGGGCGAGAAGTGGGCCGCGTGGATGCGGACGCTGCCGAAGCTCGTCGGAAACCCGCTCTTCGCCTGGGCGAAGATGGAGATGGAGTGGCTTGGGCTTGACGCCGGGAGGTATCTGCGCGGCGCAGGCGGGAACATCGCGCTCTCGGACTGGACCCCATCGAAGATGCTCGCCCGCTTCAAGGTGGAGCATCTCAGCCCGTGCGTCGGGGCGGACTGTGGGGAATTGAGAATGGAGAATGGAGAATTGAGAATTGGGGATGGACGCGGCGCCTGCCCCAGGGTCGTGCCGAGCCTGCGGATGAATGTGGGCGACGAGGTGGGCGGCGATGTCCTGGGGCGGTTCCGCGACTCCGGCTGCCGCGTGGTTGATGTGAGCGTCGACGACGCGGCCGACCTTGGACGGCATCTTGGCGCGATGCTTCCCGTCGCCTCGTTCGCCGCGGCGAATGGATGGACGATGCTTCTGCATCTAGGAGCGCTGCGCGGGACGTCGGCGCGGCTGAGGCGCGCCGCAGGGCCCGCCGGCGGATTCGCGGGGATGCGCGCGCCCGTCGATCCGGCGGCGGTGGCGGAGTTCCTGGATGGGCTGGAGCGGAGGGGCTCACTGCCGCGCACGATCCTGCTCTCGCTTAATCCGGAGGCGCATGCGCAGTTTGCGGTGCTGGCGGGGTCGTTCGTCGAGGATGGCGTCGCGGGGAAGGTGCAGCTGGGGCCGGCATGGTGGTGGTGCGACCATGCGGAGGGCATACGCGACGTGCTGGAGAAGAATGCCGCATACGGAGTGCTTTCCACATTCATCGGCATGACGACCGACTCGCGGTCGCTTCTGTCGTTCGTCCGGCACGACTACTTCAGGCGCGTCCTCTGCCGCTGGCTTGCGGAGAAGATCGCCGCCGGCGACTTCCCGGACGATCCGACGCTGATACGTCCGCTCGTCGAGAACGTGTGCCACCGCAACGCGAAGGCAATGTTCGCTTAGGCATGAGGTGATGCCGCGACTAGCCCCCTGCCGCTTCGCCGTCCGCGCGCCTTGCGTCGGACGCCTCGCTTCGTGCTCCGCGCCCTTGAATCGCACTTGCGGGAGGGCCGGGCTCAACGCCGCCGATCTAGGACGAGTAGGAGAATAGGACAATAGGAGCGGGAATGGCATTTAACTGCGATCGAGAGGTTGAGATTTCGTCCGCACCATAATCTCATTTCAATTGTACACGTCTCCTTGGTCCAAGAAACCCCGGTATTGCACGAAGCCAAGTGGTATGGTACAATATCCGCCCATGAGGATGATGTTTGAAAGGGCGGCCGCGTGCGCCGTTTGCCTGCTGGTGGCGGCCATTGCGTCTGCCGCCTGCGGCGCCGTGTGCCGCGCGACGAGCGCCGAGGAGTGGACGCATGAAGTGCGCCCGCGCGTGATCGAGTTCTTCGACGAGAACGTCTACGGCCGGTTCCCGCCGAAGCCTGCCAAGCTCGCGTTCGACCTCGTGGAGCGAGGAGACGCCTTCGGCGGGACGGCGGAGAGGCGCCAATATGTAGTGAAAAGCGTCGACGAGATGGGCGAGCATTCCTTCGACGTGCTGGTGTACCTGCCGAAGGCGCAGAGGCCTGCGCCGGCCTTCGTCTATCCGAACTTCAGCGGCAACCATTCGCTCGTGGACGATCCTGCGGTGCGCCTTTTCAACGGACATCCTCACGGCGGCAAAGTGCGGAATCGCGGCGAGCGCAAGGACCGCGCGCCCGTCGAGGAGATCGTGAAGGGCGGCTTCGCGTTCGTCACGTTCTGCTACGGAGCCATATACCCCGACTACGCGCCGTCCAAGCGCGATGCCGCGCCGGAGTCGGTGTGGGCGATCTTTCCAAGGGAACGTTGGCCCGAGGAAGTCCTCGCCCATCCCACGTGGTCGTGGGGTTCCATGCGCGTGCGCGATCTTCTCGAGACGCTGCCGGAGGTAGACCAGCGCAAAGTCGCGATCGCGGGGCAGAGCCGCATGGGGAAGAACGCGGTCGAGACGGGCGTCCACGACGAACGCTTCGCGCTCGTGTGTGCCAACTGCGGCGGCACGAAGTCCCTCAAGTACCTGCCGAACATGCTGTATCCGCACTGGTTCTCGCGGAAGCTGCAGAAGTATGTGATGATTGGCAGGACTGGCCAGACAATGGAGGCGCTGAAGTCTGAGGCGGCGAAGCGGCCAGATCCGCCGTTCGACCAGAGCGCGTTCATCGCATGCATAGCGCCGAGGGCGATGGTGGTCTCCACGGCCACGGAGGACACGACGTCGCGTCCGGAGGCGAGCCAGGAGGTTGTGCGCGAGGCGGAGCCGGTCTTTGCGCTTTTCGGGAAAAAGATGGGCTGGCATCTTAAGAAGGGCCCCCATTCGATCACGCATGAGGACTGGCGGTTCTTCCTCGACTATGCCCGAAAGGATCTGAGATGGTAGAATCATGTGGAAAGGAGAAGGAATGAACTGCTTCATTGACAAGGTTGCAGTGGTGACCGGCGCGGGCGGCACGCTCTGCAGCTGCATCGCCGGGGATCTGGCGGGGAAGGGCGCGAAGGTCGTCCTGATCGGCCGCACGCGCGAGAAGCTGGAGAGGACGGCCGCGGCGATCGAGGCCGCCGGCGGCACGTGCCGGATCGAGCCCGGCGACGTGACGGACGAGAAGGCGATGCGGGAGATCGCGGATCGCGTCGCCGCCGAGTGGGGGCCGTGCCGTTATCTCATCAACGGCGCGGGCGGCAACAACGTGAAGGCCATGCCGACGCGGCTCAGGTTCAGCGAGGCGGAC